>JBNLCD010000238.1:0-8090 GCA_050303635.1 Anaerolineae bacterium | reverse complement strand
AAAGTGGTCAAAGGCAACAAAACGGATATCAAGATGACCCCACCCCACAGATAAAAACGGATCGGCGTCGGGATAAATACAGAGCTAATAAATACAACGGTTGTCAACACAAAAACAGCAATATAGGGTCGTGATAGGGGACGATGAATAGGATCATGCACACCTGTACGCCACCATAAATAGGTCAAAATAATTTGAAAACCTGCGTATGACAAGGCAAAACCAACTGAGGTTTCGCCCATTGCAGAATGAACAAAAATGGCCATCATCACAACGGTGATCATTTGCAAGAATGTAAAAATTCGGGTGCGAATATCATCGTTACCATGTAATTCATGATAAGCACTACCATTGAACCATGCCCACCACACAATCACAAATAAGAACACAAAATGGACGATATGTTTAGCCGTAACATCACTGGCAAGGGTATGGGTTAATTGAGAAATCAGCACCACATAGACAAGGTCATAAAATAGCTCCAAAAAAGTGACTTGGCGATGTTCAGCCCGGTCGTGAATATTACGTGGGGGTTGCCACCAGCGGCGAAAATTTCGCGAAATTGTGTTCATGCCAATATCTCCGAACTTCTTCAACCAATTTTATTTCGAAAAAAGGACTACTTTGGCGATAGCGTACCACTTAACCGCCTGATGCCAAAGAATTTGGCGTGATTGGCAAGTGGGTTGGCGTATCTAGCTATGGGCAAAGAAGTTATTAGACATGACGACGAATTAAGTCTATCTCACGTTGGATATTTTCGCTGGCAAGTTGTTCATGGATTGGTTTGAGATGGTGATAGAGATGGCCACTGCTTTGAATGTGCGCTTGGATTTTTTCTAGAAATTGCAGGCGTCCCTTATAGAACAACTCATCGGGCACCTGTGCATATTCTTGCCGAACAGCTTCCGCATATCTGTCATAATCATCTGGATGGGCGGCTAAGATGGCTAAATCAGCATCAACGAGGACTTGGGTGAGGGTATCAGGAGCCAGCAGGTGATCTTGTGTTGCTAAAATAAGCGATTGGGCCTGCGTAATTAAATCGGCTGGTAATTTGAGTGGTGCCAGAATTTTGGCCATAAACAACGCACTTTGCTTTTCATTGTCGGCGGCAAGAGGATCATAAATCACATCATGAAACCATGCGGTCAGATTGAGTAGTAAGCGTTGGTCGGGCTCAAAAATATTGGCCTCGCATAATTCTAAAACCGCCAGAATATGTTCGAGATTATGATAATGGCGCTGAGAATCGGTATAGGCAGAAATGAGGGTTTGTTCAATTTCTTGCTTGATTTCAGGTGACACTTCAACAGACGTGAAATGCGCTAAATTACCGATAAGTTGCTTAATTTTATCTTGGGCTAATTCAATTGTGGAACGCGCTTGAATATCTAAAGAATGGCCGCGCAAGGCAATTTGGTTCGCCCACGCATAAAATTCTTGAGTTTCACCATTAGCTTTATTGCTCAGGTCAAACGCATGAAATAAGTCATATTGTCCTAGATGAACCCATTCCCAAAGCAATGTATTGTAGTTTAAAACATTGGACCCAACGCGCTCACGAATAGCGTTGATTTCATCAGGTGAAAATCCTGATTTGTTGAGTAATTGGTGCGTGCGTTGTTGATATTCTTCGGAAAATTCTGTGTCGAGATAGGGTTCAAGTAACAGGCTCCAGACATCTAGTATATCGACATCTGGGATTTGATTAATCTGCGCAAAGAGGCGTAAATAGGGGCGCTGTGTGGCGGATACAAATAAAACTTCGCCCTGTTGTGTGATAATTTCAGGTGGGGCCCGATGATTTAAGTGAATTTCTCGAATATTCTCCGCCTTAAGGTGCGGGGATTGCCAAACTGAGGCAACTGGAAATTCGTAGTTTTGGAATTCCAGATGATTTTTATAGAAAATTATTACCACAAAAAGGCTCCATTTAATAATAAGCTGTCTAAAGGTTCATTATATAAAAATATTCTCATATTGATGAACCGAGTAATCCTCGCCGTGGTATCTCCCATAGGGAAATATATCTAAATTTTTAGTTTGGGATGGGAGATTATGAAACGATTAATCTATATTGCCACTGTGGTTTGTGCGTTAAGCATCATCAGCATTGTCAGTAATGTGTTATCGAGTAATGCGTCGGAGACTTCTAATTACGGAATTATACGAACACTTGAGCCGAATATACCAACAGACGTGCCGGTAGTGCGGGCAGAACCTATCACGACGTTTAATCAAACGCCGGTTAGAAGCCCTGACGATGTAGGTTGCCCACATGCAAATTATCCTGACTGGGAAACGTCCCCTTATGTATTGCCCTTTCCAGTGAACGAAACTTATGAAGTTCGTTTGAGTAATTGCTCAAGTTCATATCATGCGGAAGGCCGCAATGATGAATTGGCTTTTGATTTTGTGATGGATGAGGGTACGCTGGTCACGGCCTCGCGTGCAGGCAAAGTGATATTTGTTGAGGAAAGTGGTGTAGGGCGTGAAAGAAATAATCTGGTCGTGATTGATCATGGTGATGAAACTTTCGGGCTGTATATGCACCTTCAGTTGGACGGCGCATTGGTAGAAGTTGGAGATACCGTAGAACAAGGTGACTCAATTGGCTTAAGCGGAGTAACAGGTTTGGCTGGTTATCCCCATTTACACTTGATTGTGGTGAGTGAATCATGGGATTGGCCCTATCAAGGTGTCCCGATTACATTTAGCAACACATCACCCAATCCATTCAGCTTAGCCTCAGATACCTTTTATACCGCGTTGCCTTATACCGAGTAACTCTCAAAGTGCTGTTAAAGCTCCGACACATTTATCGGAGCTTTTGTTCTTGAGACATAGGTCATAATTTTTGGGTATGTTGCGGACACGCAGTAATCTTAACGAATTTTCAATTTTGATAGAAGATACTTACCTCGGTCAGCGGGATCAATCTTAAAGCGAGTCCGTTCCCTATACATGTCTGGTGGAGTATCTTCATAACCCACAACCTTCGTCTCAAAGTGGCTCATGCCCGCCGTATACTCATGAACAACCAATTCATAGTTTTGGCATAAATCTACTGGAATGACACCTGTAATAGTACAGGTATCCCCTTCCATGATTGGTTCCTCAATTGTTGCTTTCATACGTTGCAAATCAGACATTGCACGGCCTATAAATTCTGTTGAAACAGAGAGTTGATATTCACTTATGGGCCAGAGCAACTTAGTTTCAGCTTGTTTCAATGCTTCAAATAATACAAGTGGGCTAAGATTTCGATAATCACTGGGTGTGCTCAGCGGATTTAAACCATAGCTGATCAAGCTAATTTTCATATCGGTCAGTTCCCAGCCATATAATCCCTGATCAAGATATGAGTAGACTCCATCTTCAATGCCATTTAGAAACGGTTGTTTGAGCCCGCTCGTATTGGTGTCTATTTCATATTGAATGCCACTTCCCTGCGGAAGTGGTTCCACTCTAAAGCCAACTGCGGCATGGAAGGGTAGTCCGTCCTCGTACATAGCGACTTCCGCCTCAGCCATTTTTAGGGGTGTCTCCATATAAATGGTCATGGGATCGACCATTTGAATATCAATACCATAATCACGTTTAAGCGTCTCTTGAACAATTTCCATCTGCACATACCCGAACAAATTGATATAAATGTCATCATTGAATTCACTCAGGTCGTAAGACAGATAAGGATCGCTTTCAGACATTATTGAGAGCGCTTCTAACAGTTCCTGCCGTTGAGTAGGACGGTCGACTAAAACCTTTACTTTCAGCATAGGTTTACCCAGTGAGAATTTCTTATTACGCACTCCTTGCCCGAAGGTGTCGCCAACATTCAAATGATGAAGCCCCATCACAACACCAATATCACCCGCACATAAGGTCTGCACAGATTCGAGTTGTCCGTTATTCCATCTTGAAAGCTGAGTAATCTTGTCCTCACCTATGAAACCACGATAGGTTGCTTGGCCAGCAGTGAGCTTAATTACACTCAGGCGTCCCACGTTTTTGGAACTATAAAATACATTGGACACAATCCCGCTGACTTCATCAGTATCAAGAGATTCAAACTGGGGTAGCAGATCATTAATTGCGTCCAAAACTTCCTCAACACCGAGATTATGGAGAGCACTCCCAAATAGAACTGGATAGATCACTCTGGCGGCAACAGCCTGCTCAAAAGACCGATTCAATTCCCTATCAGATATTGGGTGACCGTCGAGGTATTTCACAAAGATCGATTCATCAACTTGTGATAAGAGTTCAATGAGATCATCTTCAGGTTGTAAGGTCAGATTCTTAATAACTGATTGACGTGTACCAGCGTCAATGACTTCTTGCAAAACAGCGATATTTGACGATAGCTGTGTCTGGATGTCGTTAATGACTTTTTCTATATCGACTCCCATTCTGTCAATTTTATTGATGAAAATAAGAGTGGGGACTTCGATACGCTGGAGGGCATTGAACAGTAATCTCGTATGAGACTGTACACCCTCTTTAGCAGATATGACCAGAATTGCGCCATCTAATAACAGCAATGACCGCTCGACCTCTGCGATGAAATCTACGTGGCCGGGTGTATCAACGATATTTATCTTCTGTTCTTTGAACCAATAGGAAGTTGGCATGGATTTAATGGAGATACCCCGTTCTTGTTCCAAAGCCAAAGTATCCGTTTGTGTATTACCATGATCGACACGGCCAAGCTGACGGATCGCGCCGGTATGATAGAGGAGTTGTTCAGTGAGCGTTGTTTTGCCTGCGTCGACGTGCGCTAATATGCCAATATTCTTGATTTTTTCAACCATTTACCCGTCTTTCTATATCTTTTCATAATTTGCTTAGTTTGAGTTATGCGGTGGGTATTTTGTAAATTGGCATACATGGTTATTTCTCCTTATCTGGTATGTGGTGCCATTGATAAAATCTTTTACTAGTAGATCTTAATTGATATTCGACCTTTTGTGAACTATTAAATAGTCTTGATAAGACTTTTAAGTCTATAAAGCTAAAAACATGGAACAATTAAGGCATTAACTGTTATCTGAAAATCGGAATTGTGAAAGATGCCGAGCTACGCGATATCTCTACTAGATATAAAGAAATCAAATGTAGAAATCGTCCGCAATGACTTCATCCCCATCCCAGATTTGAATATCTTCAGGATTGCCTACACCAGCAAGTATAAGTGTGCAGAAATCGACTTTCCACTGACTTAAACAAAAACTGGTATTATTTTGGATGTAGCCATTTATTTTAGCCGCGATTAGAGGATACATCTCAGTGCTTACATTCATTCATATAAGCGATACGCATTTATTTGCCGATCCGAATTTCACGGGAGATTTTGTTAATTTTTCCCCTTATAGAGGTGTCAAGAAAATAATCGAGTATATAAATAAGTTACCTATGCCGATTGATTTTGTCCTTCATACGGGCGATGTCATGACCGACCCCAAAACTGCTGAAGATTATTTGGTGGCCAAAGATGTTTTCGCTGAGCTCAAGTGTCCAGTTCATTATATGCCCGGTAACCATGATGATCCGGCGGGAATGCGGCGTTATTTACTTGATAAGATGCCTAACCTCACACCACAATCATCTTATCAATTCGAGGCAAAAGGTACGCAAGTTATCTGCTTAAATTCGCATTTAGCAGGTGAAGCGGCTGGACGTCTTGGTAGTCAACAATTGAGTTGGTTGGATGAATTGATTTCAGCACCAGATGATCGTCCATTAGTGATTGCACTGCATCATCATACAATTCCGATTGGGGTTGATTGGCTAGATGACTGGATTCTACTTGATGGCGAAGACTTGCACCAAATTTTGCGCAAGGCAGGTTCAAGATTACGCGGTGTATTTTCTGGGCATATTCATCAGAATATGTGTGTCATCCGTGATGGAATAAGTTATTACACTGTGTTGAGTGCCTGGTATCAGGCCCTGACATGGTTTGGACAGGCGACCCCATTTGGTGAACCGTTAGATAATTTGAGCTTTAACGTTGTGACGCTGACCCAACAAGATACGATTGTAAATCAATATCATGTACCAAGATAAGTCAATTGATGTGTAAATAAAGACTCCAGCTATTTGGCTGGAGTCTTTATTTATCGGAAATTAACTACCCTAGAACTTAGAGACCGTCGGCGATAATTTCAGCAACATCGCGAACTTGAATATCCTCAATTTGCATGGATTGGCCAGCGCTATCAAGCATGATGGTGCAGAATGGGCAAGCGGTCGCAATCGTACCGGGCTTATCCATCTTCACATCCTTGCCGACTTCACGTGGGGCTGTGGTGTGATCATACGGCACATCACCATTGAGAGCGTTGACTGCTTCGGTCATACGTACCATGTTAACAGGTTGGTCTTGATGGGTTTCCATGAAGACTTGGGCACCCCCACCTCCACAGCACAGACCACGATCTTTGCTCCGTGCCATTTCGACAAGTTGAACACCCGGTAATGCACCGAGCATTTCACGCGGGCTATCATATTCGTCATTGTAGCGGCCCAGATAGCAGGAGTCATGATAGGTGATTTGACGGACGGCATCGGCCATTTCATTGCCGCGACCATTACCATAACTTGGCTTGACCTTGCCTTCGTTGATTAACTTGGCAATATATTGGCTGTGATGGATAACTTCATATTCGCCGCCAAAATCGGGGAATTCATTCTTCATGGTGTTGAAGCAATGTGGACAATGCGTGATGATGGTCTTGAATTCATAACCGTTGAGTGTTTCGATAATGGGGAAGACACTTTCTTGGAAAAGGAATTCATTTCCACCACGACGCGCCCATTCACAGTGGCATTGTTCTTCATCACCCAGAATAGCCCAGTTGACACCAGCGGTGTTCAAAATCTTGGCAACAGCACGACTGGTCTTTTGAGAAGCCGGATCAAATGCACCAGCACAACCAATCCAATAGAGAACGTCAACTTTCTTCTTTTCGGCCATAATCGGTACATCAAATTCAAGCGGTTTAGTCCATTCAACCCGTGAATCACGATTACCCCACGGATTACTGGAACGTTCGGCATTCGTGAATGCAACACCAAGTAAATCAGGCGGTGCGCCTTCCATCAATACAAGATTTCGACGCATGTCAACGATACTATCGACATGTTCAATCAAGACTGGACATTCATGGACGCAGGCGCGACAAGTGGTGCAAGCCCAAAGTGCTTCGGAGCTCAGCAAGGTTGCGCCATTACTTTCTAAGTTAATAACAGGCATAGCAGTTGGATCAACTGTGAGTTGCTCTTGGGCCGATGGATGAAGGCCAATGCCCATCGCATCCGAATAATGATTCATGCCTGCGCGAATGTCGAGGATGATTTGTTTCGGATTTAAGGGCGTTCCCCCCAAATAAGCTGGACAAGCGGCCTGACAACGTCCACATTCAGTACAAGCGTCGCCGTTGAGCAATTGCATCACACTGAAGTCCATCAAATTAGCAACGCCAAATTGTTCGATGCTTTCATCTTCAAGATTGAGCGGTTTAAGGCGGCCCGGTGCATCTAAATCACTGAAGAAGATATTTACCGGACTGTAGATAATATGTTTCAATGGGGTATCCACAAGCGTCACGATAAACGCGCCGACTTGCACCGCATGGAACCACCACATTAGTTGATGCCACGTGCGCCATGTATCTTCACTCTTGGTAATCAGGAGTAACCCTTGTGCCAAACTCCAACCAGCGAAAGACCAACGACCCCATGTATCACCAATATAGCTATCTAAAGCCGCCAAGCGGAAAGCTTCGAGGATAAGACCAGTTAACACCAAAAGCCAGAGTTGAAACAGCACGCCGTTAAAGCTAGCGCTACGCGTGAGTTTTTCTGGTTTTTGGATGTTCCGCCGATAAAGCGCATAACCCAACCCAAAAATAAAGAAGAGGGTGAAAGCATCTAAGAAGACTTCATAGAGGCGATAGAAGGTGCCTGTCAAAATCTTTTCATGGAAGATTTTATAAGCAATATCTTGGTCGAGGGTCGCCAGTGCGGTCCCAATGAATAAAGCGGTAAAGCCAAAAAAGATACCCGCGTGCATAATGCCAGGG
>JBNLCD010000237.1:0-8122 GCA_050303635.1 Anaerolineae bacterium | reverse complement strand
AGCAAGCTGTGATTCTGTTGACTGATATTTTCAGTCAATTATGAGACAGGCCACCAATGATCTTTGAAAAATTAATAGGGATATAGATGGCGGACGGACTCACAAGTCCAATCAAAACTCATGTGCGATTATGACCAAGAAAAAAACACCTCCGCGTCAAGCAGAGGTGTTTTTATTTTCTAAATTTTTAGGTGAATGTTTAGCCGTTAAAGGTTGCAACTGAAGCGGCTAAACCATCAATATCACTCGCGGTGGACGTTTGATGAACTTCTTCGGCGGCAATTACGCGATTGAGAGCTTCAATGGCAACTTCGAGCATCGATTCATCAGGTTCGCGGGTTGTTAGGCGTTGGAGCATCAAATTTGGAACGATCACAGCCTTCACCAGCGGATTATTCACATTTTTCGCTGTGAAGCGCAAAATTTCATAAGCTAGTCCCGCGATTAAGGGAATAACCAAAATCCGCGACATGAGCAACAATAGAATATTGCTGGGACGTCCCGTCAGCGTGTGGATGAAAATACTCAGCACGACTACCGTTAGCAAAAAGGCTGTTCCACAGCGGGGATGTTCAATCGGGTGAAATTTAACTTTGCTGGGGGTCAGTTCATCACCAGCTTCATAAGCATTAATGGTCTTGTGTTCTGCGCCATGATAGCCGAAGAGTCGTTTCACATCTTCCATCATGCCTATCACGCTGAGATAGCCAATGAATAGTGAAAGTTTGACCACGCCTTCAATTGCATCGAGCGCTAAACGATTATCAATGCCGAGTACCCGACCAATTCCACTGGAGGATGCCGCCGGCAGGACAAAGAATAAGCCAATGCCCATCGAAAGCGAGACAGCCAGCATACCAGCCCCCACGCCTCCGGCAAAAATATCTTCTTTTGCGCCACGTTCGGTTACTTTTGATTTTTCAGGTTCATTTTCAGAAGGGGTAGTATTCACCAGCAAGCCACCACCGAGACCCATGAGTGACAACATCATGGCATTGAAAGTGTCCTTAGGGCGTGGTTTTTTCTCGTTTTCGTCCTCTTCTTCGAGGGCGATATTGGCACTCCACATCAAGGCTTTGGTGCCCAAGACCAGCGCATCCCACAAACCAACTAAACCGCGCACAAAAGGCAATTTGCTCACCCATCCGCGATAGAGTGTTTTGTTCAGAGGTTCTTCATGGACAACAATTTCACCATCCGGTGCCCGCACGGCAATGGCGGCAATATGTGCGCCACGCATCATGACACCTTCAATTACAGCTTGGCCCCCATAATTGAATTGGGGTCGCTTTTCACTCATAGATTTCCTCCACAATTAAGTCTATGCTTGAGTTTGACGGAAAGCATTGGCCACGTCAAGTCCTGAGCAAATTTCGTCACGATTATTATCTGATTTTCATATTTCCTAAACGATTATTCAGCCAAGCAAAACGGCCTGCTAGCTGAGCTTAACAGGCCGTGTATTTTCACTTATTGGCGTGCGTAGTTGTTAGCGTTAATTACCGCCATAAACTTGGATGGTCATTAAGAAGGGTTCACCCACAATGATTGGATCATCCAAATCGGGGGAGGCAAATTGCAGTTGCCAGAAACCGAAGTAACAACCCCGTGATGATGCCGCTTCACCCGTAATCAAGAGCGTTGTTTGTTCGGCGCGTTTAATCTCACCTGGAATAAAGAAACGCGGACGTTGCGGATCGGTGAAATTCACATCGGTGAAGATACGATCTTTTTCGCCACAATTTTCAGAGTGTGGGCCGTAATCATATTCAAGATCAAGGGTATCTTCGAGGAAGAAGAGTTCTAATTCGCCCTCTTCAGGCCACAAACAAGTACTGGCATTTTCAATGATCAGTTCAAATTCGAAGCTATCACGGGCCCGTACCAAACGATCATTGGTTGTGGCGTTCACAGACGGTGCAATGTCGATATTGCTGGGTTCAATGACCACATAATTCAAGTCACAACGCGCAAGCAAATCGAGGGCGTCCGGTGTTGGTGATGCCACATTTAGGGTTTGTAAGGCTTCAAACGTAGCCGTTTGGCGGGCTTGAGATGTCTGCGTTAACCGGCTGGGTGTTCGTGAAGCGGTCGGAGACGGTGTTTCAGGCGTTGGCGTCGTCGTCTCGGTCGGCGTATAGGTATCCGTCGGTGTAAATGACGGTGTATAGGTAAATGTCGCCGTATCCGTAAAAGTTGGCGTCGGCGTAAACGTCGCTGTTTCTGTAAATGTCGCCGTATAGGTAAAGGTTGGTGTATGACTGGATACATCAGTTGGATTGCCGGAATCGACCGTATCCGTCTCAACACCAGCAACTTCTGTATTCGAGTCAGCGGTTGGTTGTTCAGGGGTGTCGGTTGGTGCGAAAATACTGGCTAAGGGGCCGGTTCCACTGAAACCAGCGCCAATTAAACCAATCAGAAGCACCACCGAAACAGCGAACAAGATTGCGGATATTGATAAGACCGCATTATCGCCTTTGCCGCGTTTGGTATTACGAATGCCCGTCATTGTGGTCGTGACTTTACGGTTTCCCGTTGTCAAGACTGGACGGTCACTGCCGAGTTGACCCATAACCCGTTCAGTTTGGGTATGACCCGTTTCGAGTTTACCAGAGGTACTACCACCGGTGGGTGTATTCGTGGGATCAGACAACCCTTCAGCAATAGCGGGGAAACCAGCAGGACGCTTCAGTTGAGATGGACGATCAAATTCTTTTTCGAAACCAGCGTGTAGATCAGCTAGAAAATCATCAGCGGTTTGATAACGACGATCGGCATCTTTTTCCATCGCTTTGCGGATAATACTTACGACCCACGGGGGTGTATCCGGGGCAACCTTAGCCAAATCGGGCACAGGTTCATTCAGATGTTGCAAAATAACCGCGAGGGGCGTATCCGCATCATACGGCAAGGCACCCGTCACGAGTTGATAGAAAATCACACCTAATGAGTAAATATCAGAACGTTCGTCACCAGCTTCACCGAGCCCCTGTTCAGGTGCCATATAAGCCGGGGTTCCCACCATACCACCACTCGCGGTAAATTGTACCCCGGTGACAATTTTGGCGATCCCGAAATCCGTGAGAACAACCCGACCATCTTCATCAAGCATGAGGTTGGCAGGTTTAACATCACGGTGAATCATGTTGCGTTTATGCGCATAAGCCAGAGCACTTGCTGTCCCAGAGACAATATAGGCAGTTTGCTCAAGACTCATTTCCTGATGGTTAGTTGACATTTCAAAGAGCTTGTCTTTCAATGTTGGACCATTGATAAGCTCCATGACCATGTAGTAACTTTCACCATTTTCATCGTACTCAAAATCAAAAACTTGCACGATGTTTGGATGGCGCAGTTTCGCAACATTTTTAGCTTCTTTTTCGAAGCGTGTCTTAAATTCAGGATCGTCCGCTAGAAAAGGGTGGAGTAGCTTAATGGCTACATAGCGATCTAGGGAAGCATGATAGCCTCGATAGACTTCCGCCATACCCCCGCGTCCGATACGTTCGATTATTTCGTATTTACCTAAAGTCTTTCGAGCCACGTTAGATTATTACCTTCAGGCAGAGTTAGCATAAAATAGCATAGAGTTTAGTATAGCGGATAACGCCCAACATCCCAACCTAAAATTGTAAGTTAAGGAATTTCAACAATTTCTATATATCTCTACAAGTTTATTAATTGAGAGCCCTGATAGGCAAGCGTTAATAGTTTCCGGCTAAATCTGTCCTAACTGTAACATGTTTTTGTGTTTCTGCAATTGAACAAAATCATCTTAATGCTCAACCATATGCATCGGCTAAGCATTAAGAGAGGATCGCAAAGACTACCTAGTAATATTTATCCTAAAATTTAGGTAAGTTTGAGAAATTCGAGAATGGTTTCGATGACATCTGTGTAGAAATTGCCGCCGCGTTGGGAGAAAAGAATATATTCATTGCCAGGAATGCCCATAAAAGGACGCAAAGTCCACGCCATTTGCGAGCCAACAAAAGCATAGAGTATTATCCAGCCGTAAAGAATCAGGCGACGGGTGTGGCGACCCTCCTCATTATCCCATGTCTCGAACAGATACATGCCGCGCAGGAGAAATACGATACCTAAGGTGCCCGAAAATACAAAGAACGTGACATTTAGGAGTTTAAAGAACAAATAATCACTCGTTGAAATAAAAAAGAAAAAGGTGATGGGCATCAGGCTCACCAACAAAATGGCGCTGGTGGTAATGGCTGTCAAAATCATGGCTAAAGTTTGTCCCAAACTTTTATTAGAGCCAAACAGTAAATTTAGAATGTGGAGGCTGGGGGTACAGATTAACAGAGTTAGAAGAAACAGCGCCGGTAGTTTTAGCGCCGAACTGAAGGCCTGTAAGACACTATGATTCAGCCCCATTACCAGACCATACAAAGCAAGGGATATAAAACTAGCACCTAACATAGCGGTCAATTTGTGACCGAGTTCGATTTTCTCACGAATTTCGGCAAAAAACTCAGTACGGTTGCGTAGAATTTGTTCGGCGATACTAAATGGATTCATGATGAACTCCCATGAAAACTAAGTGACTAACATGATGTGCTACACATAGACATAACCTTTTAAAATGGCTAGGGCGCAGGCATTTTAAAGATCTGGGAGCTTTTGGAACGGATTGACAGCAATTGCTAGATAATGTGAGTTTTGGTTGCAGGGCAAGGGCTTGTTAATGCAGATTAAGAATTAAATACGGATTATTCGGGCGGGTTACCCCCTCCGGCTTGGGTGGTTTCCATTTTTATCCACGGGTGGGGAGTTAGCAATCGAGGGGCTTCAAGCGGCGAACCACATCGGGTACGCCCTACACGGGATCAACCTGTTATTTCCGAGTTTGGCTCAAAATCACATGCGATAAGATATTCACGGGAAAGTCTTATCTATATAAAACCTTCCCGTGAATTTTAGCGAGGATTATTCAGCGGATATTTCGAATATCCACGGACCGTCGACGCCGGGTGAGGCATCATCTTGGGCTTGTAGAATGGTTTGCCAGAATATGTCATCCGCCATACCATCCGGGCGACTGATTTCATCAAGACGTTGACCACGCCCCTCATCAAATACGAACTCAACTTCAATGTCATATTCTTCGGCGAGGATGCGTACAACTTCATTCCAATATTCAGGGGCGGGGCCTTCATTGGGTGACAGCTTGAGTTTTTCAACCGTGAACACGATGTCCGATGGACTTTGATCGTAGAACACATTAAATGACAGTTCCATACAACGCTCGGTATCTTCGGGCGACGGTAGATGTGACAGGCGGAGGCCATCAAGTTGTGCTAATTCGCCATCGAGGGTTAAACTTGTCACGGGTTGCCAATCTTGCCCATCGGGTAATGTGTAGCACATGGTGAGCAAAGATTGGGATGGGGCAAGTTTAAGTGTTTCGACAGTGACGGTGATATCATTGATGGACAGAGATTGATTGACTTCAACGGTTTCTGCATGGCTAATTGGCAAGGTGAATTTAAAGAATGCTGTCGCCCGATATTCATCCATTTCGACATTAAACATCCACGAATCGACCAGATACAGTTGTAGTTCTAAATCAACTGATTCACCGATATTGTGCATATAGTTGGCGCTGAAATCTTGGTCAAAAATCAGGTTGCCGTCCTCATCCACTTTGAGAATTTGTGTCGAGAATACTAAATCTATCCGGTTAGGACCGTAGGCACCGGAGCTTTCCATAAACTGATTGCCGGCTTGGTCACGGAGTTGCGCAAAGAAGAAGTCGGCATCGGGATCAAAGCTTTCTTCGTCAATTTCAAAGCTGATGGCAATACGTTGCGTATCGGCATAGCCTTCGGTTACAGTGATTTCTAAATCCTCAAGCATTACGGTTTGATTAATCTCAGTAAAAAGACCGGCTTGCTCAGCACCATCTAGTCCTTTGTCACGTTTTCCACCGCCGGGACCCCACATCGCATAACTGGCTGTGCCTAGGACCAAGAGCATAACCACAATGCTGGCGGCGATGGGTGCAGTTGCTAAGCGCAAAACACCGCGTGGTTTATTTTGTTTTGGTAACTTTGCTTCAATTTGTTGCCACATATCAATTTCCTTCGGTAGGTCGTGCTCAACAATTTCATGTAAAGCACGGTTCAAGTTGTCTTTATTCATAGCCAAAGCCCCCCTGTCCAAAATTGGCGAAGGTACACACCCAATTGTTTGCGCGCGGCGTGTAATCGCCATTTCACTGTCCCCTGACTGGTTTCGGTAGCAATCGCCACTTCATTGACGGATAAGCCGTGAAAATAGGTCAGGATGATCGTTGCTTGTTGTTCGGGCGGAAGCTGGCCCAACGCTAATTTGACACCTTCACGCAACTCGGCTTGTTCCATTTCATCTTCAGGATAAGGTTCATCCGCTGGTAAAAGTTCGGCAAGGGATAGCCCCTCTGCATTGTCATCGAATGACACCACCCATTTATTGCGCCGTAACTGTTCAATGGCGGCGTTGGTCACGCTTTTCATCAGATAAGGTTTGAACGGGCGTGTTTCGTCAAAGTGTTCTATGCGCTGATAGAGTCGGAGAAACGTGTTTTGCACGATGTCTTCGGCCAGCGCTTGATCTTGTAACATCAGATAAGCGGTGTGCAGAGCATCGGTTTGATATTTTCTGACCAGCGTTTCTAAACCGCTGATATCACCACGTTTCAAGCGCATAATTGCGTTGAAATCTTCCAAATTTTATTCTCCTTATGTGAGCCTCACACCTTTACTATGAATGAATTTGAAATTTGGTTTGATATTCGTGGAAAAATAAAAACTGAGTAACAAATAATCTGCTACCCAGTTTCATATCATTATTTTTAGTTTCGCGCTGGATTAACGATCCCAGTGCCACGTTGACGTGCCGGAGGTGTCTTCAATGACAATGCCCTGCGCACTGAGTTCATCCCGGATTTTGTCAGAGAGGGCCCATTGTTTGGCTTGACGAAGTTCTTGACGAATTTCAACCAGCAAATCAATAAAGGGCTCAGCAGACGCATCGCCCCCGCTGGTATCTTCCAAAGTGAGACCAAAGACTCCGCACAAATCGCGTAAGGTTTCTTGCCCGTCAGCGAGTTGAGCATCGGTTGCGCCTGCATCACGCGCTTGGTTGATACGTTTGATGAGATCAAACATGTGCCCCAAGGCTCCCGCGGTATTAAAATCATCATCCATCGTGGCCACAAATTGAGCTTGCGTTTCTTCGATTTGCTCGGCTAAACCAGCTAAGACATCATCACCTGCGCCATTGGCATCAGGTCGCGCGGGTTTGAGCGCGGCGGCAATACGGTCTAACCGACTTTGACTTTGTTCGAGTGTTTCTTCGTTGTAGGTCAGCGGGTTACGGTAGCCACTGCCTAAGAAGAGCATCCGGAGCACATCGCCGGAATAGCGTTCTAAGAAGGAATGGATGCCGAATACATTGCCGATGGATTTCGACATTTTTTCGCCTTCGAGTTGCAACATACCGTTGTGTACCCAATAGCGCGCAAAAGGCTTGTCGGTCAAGGATTCGGTTTGGGCGATTTCATTTTCATGATGGGGGAAAATGAGATCGTTTCCGCCGCCATGAATATCAATTTGTTCACCGAGATAGTGCAAGCTCATCGTCGAGCATTCAATATGCCAGCCGGGACGCCCTTTGCCCCACGGACTGTCCCAACCCCATTCATCGCCAACGGCGGCTTTCCAGACAGCAAAGTCGGCGACATCTTCTTTTTCTTCATCAACGGCGACCCGCGTACCTGAACGGGCTTCGTCTAAACTACGGTTGGACAATTTGCCGTAATCTTCGTCTTGGGCGACGCGGAAATAGACACTGCCCTTGAGTTCATAGGCATAGCCTTTATCCATCAGACCTTGGACGAATTCGATGATTTCAGGAATGAGTTGGGTGACGCGTGGATAATGGGTGGCGGGCAACACATTTAAGTCATCCAAATGCTCTTGATATTTAGCGATATAGCCCAGCTTCTAAGGCGAGCCAAGGACCAGCGACAGTTTATTTTTGCTACTCATAACCCCAACATGTCTGTAGCAGCGGACCTCGACTTAGCAATTGTTGTGAGTGGGAGTGCCACAGATGCAGC
>JBNLCD010000236.1:0-8137 GCA_050303635.1 Anaerolineae bacterium | reverse complement strand
TCCGATACCACGGGGTATTGTAGCACCATCTGGCAAGAACATTCGCTTTTTTTGAAAAATTCCAATATAGTTTTAATTGTGGGATTGTTAGTTTTTAAACAAAGGATATAGAAATGGATGCCTTAGGTCCTATTACTGTTTGTTGCGGGATTGTTGCTCTTCCCGTACTTTTTATACTATTCACGGGCTTTCGTATTGTAAATGAATATGAACGCGGCGTTGTTTTCCGTCTGGGGCGTGTAGTTGGCGCACGGGGACCGGGTTGGTTCTTCATCATCCCCGGCATGGAAAAGATGTTTGTTGTTGATTTGCGGACCATTACGTTAGATGTGCCGCCCCAAGACTGCATTACCAAAGATAATGTGACGGTTCGCGTCAATGCAGTGGTCTACTATCGCGTACTTGACCCGGTGAAGGCGACCGTAGAGATTCGGAACTACAATCAAGGGACAATTCAAATTGCCCAAACGACCTTGCGGAGTGTGGTTGGCCAAATCGAGCTCGATCAATTGTTGTCTGAACGCGAAAAGATCAACGAAGAACTCCAAAATATCATTGATACCGAGACCGATCCTTGGGGGGTCAAGGTCAGTATTGTGGAAATCAAGGATGTCGAATTGCCACAATCAATGCAACGGGTAATGGCCCGCCAAGCTGAAGCTGACCGCGAACGTCGGGCGAAGATTATTCATGCTAAAGGTGAATTGGAAGCCGCTGTTGAACTGCGTCAAGCCGCCGCCGAAATGTCCAGCGAGCCCATTGCGTTACAATTACGCTATTTGGCTACGTTGGTCGATATTTCAGCCGAACATAATTCAACCATTATCTTCCCGCTTCCCATTGACATGATTCAGCCAATTATTGATGGGGCAAATGCCGTAACCAAAAGCCTAAGACAACAGGACGAATAGTCTCTGATTGAATTGGTATATTCTTAGAAGGGCGAGAGAAATCTCGTCCTTTTTTGTTTGCTAGAGTTCAATTTGTGTGGGAAAGGACTGACCTTCACGCAGATAATCGAGCATGGTTTGCAAAATAACTGCGGCGGCTTGAGCATCAACGCGGTCCGGTCGTGATTTACCAGCCTTCTCAAGCAAATTCTCGGCATCCATCGTTGAGAGTCCTTCATCCCAGAAATACGTTGGAACATCAATAAAGCGTGTTAAGCGCCGTGCCCACCGTTTGACAATATCTGATTGACTGGTTCCCACAAAATCATAGGGTCGTGGCGGCAAACCAATAACCACGCCGACAATATTTTCGGCATGAATAAGCTTTTGAATAAACTCAAAATCCTCTTGACGTGATTTACGTTTCCAGACCTGCAAGGGAGTGGCAATTAATCCAATACGGTCACACGTCGCCAAACCCATGACTTGCGTGCCATGATCAATGCATAATAAGCGTCCAGGGAAATCAGTCATATTATTGTACGTTTACCTCAATCCGGGCGGATATAATGGGCATACGTCCTAAAACACCCGGAAACACGCTGATTTCCGGGGGATACCGTGGATCGAGGAGATAGTCTTTTTCCAGCGTTTCATAGGCCTCGTTGGTTGATAAGCCGGATAAACGTTCACGCAATTCATCGGGATCAATTTCAACGATGGTACTGCCTTCAATCCGCATCAAAAATGCGACGCGCCCATCATCTAAGATTCGAACATCTTCTTCTTCAAGGCGGAATGTTAATGTGCTGTCATCCAAAACTCGACCCGGTGACACATAATCGCCCAGATTCGTAAACGCCGCTAACCGCGCTTCAGTTAAATCAATGACTGTTGCTTCGACGATGCCCTGCATGGTCAAACTAATCGAATCGGCTGGTGCGTTGACTTCTGCGCTATAGCTTAAACTACGTTCCTCAACAATCGTAATTGAATCATCAACCAGATAACTCAAGCTGTCATCCAACGATAACAAGATTTGAGTACGCGCATTTTGCTTTAATTGCTGTTGCGCCAAAGTAACCAAGCGTTCTTGGTCATTTTGGGTAACATACGCGGTTTCACGGATGCCGCCCCCATAGGTTGGGTTATAGTTGCGCACGGAAACACTATTTGCCAGCGTGCCATCAACATTCACAATTTGGTTCGCACTTAAATTGCCTTGGACTCCACTAGAACTATCTAAAGCACGAATACTCGCATCACCCGTGGCACCTTGACGGGCGGCAATGGCCACATCATCTACTGTCTCAAATTGAATGGGTTCAAATCCATCTGTTTCGACAATTGTGCCTGACGGGACAAAAACGGCCACGGCTGTTAAATTTTCAAAAGTTACGACGCCTTCAGCCAATGAATTTTCTGCATTACGTCGCCCCGATGTTTCAATCGTCACGATGGCATTTTCAGTAAAGCGTCGAATATCGGCGGGAACCGTCAGTTGATCGAGGGTGGCCGCATTGGCATCGGCGACGAGTGGAATCGTCACATTCAATTGATCGCTCGCTGGCGTAACTGTCACCTGTGCGCTGGGAATCACGCCATATAAAGTCGCAATTACAGCTAAGATCACAATCCCAAAGATGACTCCGCGAAAACTACTCCAAACGCGGAATTGAGTCGGGGTCATGCCCGGTTTTAGACGCGTCGCACGAGCCATCAACTCATAATATTGCGGTTCTTCTTCAGGCCGCGTGGAGCGGTCTGTAAATACTTTATTCTTAGGACGTTTCCAGCGAGTCGTCCGTGCATCTTCGACTGTATAAAAAGCTGAAATATTGAGCTCTTCGGCGTGTTCAAAAATCGTCACATCCTGCGCAACAATAGCCAGTCGTAACCCACGGCGAATAGCTTCGCGTTGAATGAGAACTAAATCTAATTTGCGTTGCAAGATTTTGTGTTTTTTAGGAAAAACCAAAAGCACCCGGCCCGCCTTCACGAACTGAAAACGATCCTTGACCGAAATCACATCATCATAGGCTTCAAGCTGAATGCGGTGTATACGTCGTCGATTGGGTATAGCGTTAGCTGGTTGATTCATAGGCTCGCAAAGAAGTTATTTTAAACAAGATTATAGCGTAAGTTTTGGATTGGAAGAGTTTCTGAAATGGCAAAATTTCCTAGTTTATAAAAGCTCAAGGGGCTAAAGCCATCTTGTTATCAACTATCTCTAGTATCAAAACTCTCAACAAGGGTCTTTAGGCCCTTGCTCTATTAAAACTCACGATTTGGCTAAGTTTCAGATCAATTGTAACGGATTTTGTTTTTTGACAATAGCCATAGGTCAAATGAGATCTCCACCAAAAAGAGCGAAGAATTCTCTCCGCCCTTTAAACTTCACTAGTTTATGATTTTCAATTTAACTGTAGCCACCTTGAATATATTGCATCAAGGTACGGGCTTCGCCTTCATAAAATTCCATTTGTGCTTTCACGACATCCCCAATTGAAACAATCCCAATCAGTGATTGTTCGTGCATAATCGGTAAATGGCGGAAGCGATTATTGGTCATCGTATTCATCACATACGACAAATCATCGTTGAGAACTCCGATGACAATATCTTTGGTCATCACGTCGTTGACGATTAAATCAAGGGCGGCAGAACCGTTTTTAGCTAGTTCTCGTACAACATCTCGTTCAGAGAGAATACCTAACGGATTCGCATCCTTATCAACCACAACCACGGCCCCAATTCGATGTTCGGCTAAAAGTTGCACCGCATCATTGAGTGAGGCATTGGGTGAAATGGTAATAATATTGCCGGAAGCTTTCACGTTTAAAATGTCTTTGACCTTCATGACGGTACTCCTAAAAACTGCTTTAAGTGGGGGTTTAACTGTGGATTCTATATCATCCCAGAAACCACAGTACCCACATGATAACAAAGAACCGCCGAATCCTTAAATTAGTGATAGAAAGCACAAATAAAAAAGAGCGAACCATAGGCGATTCGCTCTCATCAATTGCTTTTATAGGGTGAGGTTAGATGACGGGATAGAAAATATCCAAGACCACCACAAACATCATCAGTAATAGTAGCAGGGCAAAGCCCACCAAGTGGACAAAACCTTCACGTTCGGGAGGCAGTGGCTTACCACGTAAAATCTCGATGATGATAAACAAAATCCGACCACCATCTAGGGCGGGAATTGGCAACAAGTTGGTTACAGCCAAGGCAATGCTGATAAAAGCCGCCAAGCCGAGGAATGGATACGGATTATTGATTTCGTTACTGGCTTCCAGCGAACGGCCTGCAATTTGCCCAATAGCAACGGGGCTAACCGGACGCGCTTGTTCAAGCGGAATATCACCATTGGCCGTATCTTTAACAAAATCACCGAGGGCGTAGAAGATATTGCGATATTGATCAACACCAACTTCCAGCGCTTCGCCCAGACTTTCAGCTTGCTTCAAGTTCACATAACGAGTGGGATCATCCGAAGCCACGATACCGCTATTAACATTGATTTCGCCATCTGCAATTTGTACCCCAATTTGACCAACCGAACCCTTTTTCTCTGGCGTGATCTCGATAGCAAATGTATCACGGCCACGCTGAACGGTCAGATTAATCAGGACATCTGCGCGGGGTTGCACGAAGTCAATCATATCTTGGACTGTCGAAAAATCACTACTTTCGCCATCTGCCGAAGCACTTAACATCACATCACCGGCTTGCAATTCAGCGGCTTCAGCGGGCGTATCTTCAACAACTGCCCATACCAGAACACCGGTGCGTGTCGCAGGTTTGTTAATGACATTGAGCTCAAATAAACCTGTTTCGGAATTTGCGCCACCAGGCACATAAGTTACTTCGCGCGGTTCATTATTATGCTTAACGGTCATGACCAATGTTTCACCACTGGCCATATAAGTGTTAAATTCATCTAACGAGGTTATTTCTTCACCATTAATGTGGGTGACAATATCGCCTTCTTCCAGACCAGCCATAGCCGCCGGCGAATCATCAATAACAATGGCAATGCCCACGGTATCACTGGGATAACCTGTAAATGCAATCAGCACAAATAGCAAATAAGCCACAATAAAATTGGCAAATGGCCCGGCAAAAACAAACCACAAGCGTTCCCATGGACTTGCATCAAAAACGCTCTTCGGCTTTTCGACGCCTTTTTCTTGAGCTTCTGCTAAATCAGCACTAACGCCTTCTTCATCCTTTTGGCTCATGAAATCTTCGCCATACGGACGGACAAAACCACCCAGCGGAATCCAGTTTAAGGTGTAATCAGTGCCTTGATGTGTGAAGAGAGTTACAGCGCGGGGAGGAATACCAATCCCAAATTCAAGAACCGTAATACCTGCCATTTTTGCGGCAATAAAGTGTCCTAATTCATGCAAAATAACCAGCGGAATAAGAACAACTAGAAAACCCACAATTGATAATAGAATTTCCAAAATACTAACCTCGTGTATCCATTTTTCATGGACATGCTTTAAACATCCCTGCCATTATAAACGGATTAAGAGTCGAAAATCTACCCTGCCACCCTAGTTTTTTAGACTTATCTAATGTGCGGAGGGCAATAGTCGAGGAATCTATCTTGCTTGACATGTGTGAAAAACAGAAATACAATAAGTGTTAACACACTGATGATTAAACATCGGTGTATGTGAATTAGTAACTTAACATCTATGATCCTGTCCAAATAAGTCAATGAGGAAGACCTTATGGTGGATAGATAGGAATAAAAATGTCATTGCAACATGCGATTTTAGGAATGCTTGATTTAATCGGTGAGCAGTCTGGCTATGATCTCAGTACTGCCTTCAATAGAATGGCGGGCAATGTTTGGAGTGCAGACCGCCCCCAAATTTATCGGACACTCGCCAAACTTCATAAAGATGGTCTGGTTGATGAACGCGAAGATGAGGACAGTGGCCGGGGTCGGAAACTCTATCAAATTACGGATGCCGGCCAACAAGAACTTCAAGAATGGCTCGAAAGTGACTGGGAAATCATCAATTATCGCGATCCCAATTTACTGAAGCTATTCTTTGGCAAACGAGTGCCCGTCGAGCGACTGCGCGAGCAAATTACGGGTTATCAAGACTATATTGCCCAAATACAAGCGCAGATTAAACCAGCGGAAAAGAATATTAATCAGGGCGCGCAACGGTTGCCGGACGATGCTGTTTTTTGGCGATTAACCTTGGACCAAGGCCGTTTAGCTATCGAGATGCTTTTAGAATGGTGCGCTTTAACACTGACCAAACTCGATGAATACGAAGCACAACAATCAGCGAATAAGGGAGATGCAGAATCATCATGAGCAATTTTGTTGAAATTAAGGACTTGCGCAAGCAATATAATCCACCGGATGGAGTTTACGCCGTTGGCCCCAAAGAAGGCGTCAATTTAGAAATCAAAGCCGGCGAAATATTTAGTCTGCTTGGACCCAATGGGGCGGGGAAATCAACCACCATCAACATGATGAGTGGGTTGCTGACACCAACAGAAGGTGATGTCACTATTGGCGGTAAAAGTATCCGCAATCAGCCGCTTGAAGCCAAGCAAATCATCGGCGTTGTTCCCCAAGATTTAGCCATTTATCCACGTCTGAGTGCGCGCCAAAATCTTGAATTTTTTGGCAAGCTCTATGGTCTGAGCAACAAAGATGCCCATAAACGCGCGGATGAAGTCTTGGAATTCATTGGTTTAAGTGATCGAGCAGATGACAAGATGGAAGAATATTCCGGCGGGATGAAGCGCCGCGTTAATATCGGGGTTGGTTTAATGCATCATCCTCAAATGCTCTATTTAGATGAACCCACGGTTGGAATTGACCCGCAAAGTCGTCGTAAAATTCTCGATACGGTCAAAATGCTGAATGAAGTTGAAGGCATGACCGTTCTCTATACCACCCACTACATGGAAGAAGCGGAAGAATTGAGCGACCGCATCGGCATTTTCGATCATGGCAAGATTATTGCGTTGGGGACACAAGACGAACTGACCGAAATGGTCGGTGAATATGACACCGTCGTCTTAGAAGTTCCTGAAGCAAGTGAAGCCGTGATTAGTCAGCTCGGCGGCTTAGCTGGCGTGGCTAAAAGTGAAGCAATCAACGGGGAAATTCGTCTTATTGCGCAGGAAGGCCGCAAAGTTTTGCCCGAAGCTATCCGTGTGCTGAATGATGCAAACTTGGCGCTCCATGCCGTTGAGATTAAAGAACCTAATCTAGAAGCGGTCTTTTTACATTTAACTGGCCGCGCGCTACGTGATTAGGAGGATCTGATGTGGCAAAAAGTTTTAGCAATTAGCCGGGTTGATATTTTCAACACATTCACTGACCGCGGTGCCATTATTATGATGCTGGTTGTGCCGTTGGCCCTCAGTATCATTATGGGGGCGGCTTTTGGTGAAGACTCCAGTGATATATCCATTCAAAAAGCGGATGTTGGGATTATTAATAATGATAGCCAATTCTTTGGGGCTTTATATCCATGTCTGCTGTTAAGTGAACAATCAACTGATCAAGCGGCAACATGTCAACAAATGTTCGGTTCCTCAGATAGTGAAGGGGAAGACGGCAATACCATCGGTGAATTTATTGATGGCGTATCCCTGACCGATGCTTCTAAGGGGCGTAAACAAGTTGACGATGGTGATTTAGATGTTCTGCTGATTATTCCCGAAGATTTTTCGCAACAAATCCTCAGTGGGAACGCTGTAAAACTTGAACTTTACTACAACGCAGGTGGTGGTATTCCCGTTGAAGTGGCGCGGAGTATCATCGAAGGCATTACCATTCAACTCAATACCGGCGCAATTGCCATGCAAGTTATTCCCGCCTATGCCACTGCCCAAGGCGTTGAAGGTGCCGATGGTCCGCAATTGATGGCACAAATTCAATTTGAAGCGTTTACGCGTTCTGTCCAAGATGTGATTCAACTTGAGACGAAAAATGTTGAAGGCGAAACCCAAGATTTCAATGCTCTGCAATATTTTGCACCGAGTATGGCTATTTTCTTCATGACATTTGGCATGGCAAGTGGGGCGCGTTCGGTGCTGGATGATATGCATAATTGGACGTTGCAACGCATTATTACAACACCCACCACCAAATGGGCTTATTTAGCGGGTAAATCAATCGGAACCTATGCTTCCGGTATTTTCCAGATGGTCATTCTCATCGTGGCCACGATATTTGTAAGTTCAGTGGT
>JBNLCD010000235.1:0-8171 GCA_050303635.1 Anaerolineae bacterium | reverse complement strand
AATGATTTTTAGGAGCTACGGCAATCATGTTTAAAGTGACAAAATACCCGCATGGTACTTTTTCTTGGGCAGATCTTGCATCTACGGATGCCCCCGTTTCAAAGAAGTTTTATACCGAACTCATGGGTTGGGCAGTGCGTGATATTCCGATGGGTGACGACCAATTCTATACGATGTTTGAACACGATGGCGAAACTGTGTGCGCCATGAGTCAGATGCAACCCGATATGCAATCGCAAGGCATGCCCTCGTATTGGACATCCTATATCACGGTTGATGATGTGGATGCGATGATCCCTAAAATTAAGGATTTAGGTGGTGAAGTTATTGTTGAACCAATGGATATTTTTGAAGAAGGCCGTATGCTGATTTTGGCCGATCCGGAAGGCGCGGTTGTAGCTCTCTGGCAACCTAAGAATCACATTGGGGCTACTTTAGTGAATACCCCCGGCGCTATGTCATGGAATGAACTGGGTACGCGCAATCCAAAACAAGCCGTAGAATTTTACGGCAAACTCTTGGGATGGGAGTTTCAGAAAATGGAAGGTATGGACTATCACACCTTCAGCAATAAGGGTCGCATGAATGGTGGTATGTTCGCCTTGACCGATGAAATGGTTGGAATTCCGGCCAACTGGGGTGTTTATTTCTCCGTAGAAGATATTGATAAGACAGTTGCTAAAGCCACAGAATTAGGCGGAAATATTATCCTACCAATCACAGATGCGCAAAATATGCGTTTTTCTGCAATTGCCGATCCGACGGGAGCAATTTGCACTTTTATCCAAATGGAACCTGAACCGTGGATTGAAGAAAACTAAACTAGATTCTACCTAAGGGTGGGTTTTGGGAGAGGGCGGATATTATCACATATCCGCCCATTTTATTTGTCATGCATCAATGTGCTATGAACAGTCACAATCACAGTCGCAGTCGCCGCAAGAATCACAACAGCCGCCGCCACAGTCGCAAGAATCGCCATCACAAATTTCACTACATACTTCATCCGCGCAACAGTCACAACAAGCATAGGTGCTGGCATCACAACAACTGCTCCCGCTGTGACCATCGCCAACGCAACAATAACAACATGCCTCGCAATAACCATCATTGGCACAACTCTCGCGACGTTTTTTATGGCGATCTTCATAATCGGGTAACTCAGGATCATATTGGGTGAAACTCAATCCAAAGAGGGTCAAAATTAATGCAACAAAGCTAATTAGTCCCCAGCGTCTTGGACGGACTTGAAAACGCAAATCTTTTTCTTGTTGAATAAGACGTTTTAGTTCAGCACAAACACGGTCAAGCGGCTCTAGTAAGAGAGTTTCCAGATCAGAACGATAACGATATACATCTAAATTCGTCAAATTTTGCTGAATGATGCGCTCATAATCTTTGAATTTTTCATGTAGAAATTGCAAACCGACTAAAGATAACGTGGTGGGTGTTTCGGCATAAGCACGGAGCAGATTAAAAGCACCCGTTTGCATATCTTGCGCGAAATCGACATAGGCATCCAGCCAATAAATTGTTGCGCCATAAGCCTGCCCAATTTTATTTAGCGTTGCGGTATTGTTGGGGAGGTCAGCCAAGCTTGCCGTCATCGCAAAAATATCAGCACTCAATTGCGCGGAGGGAGCTTCTGGTTGCGTGTTTAAATGTGTTTCGGCAAGGCTTTGTTGATGCGTGAGTTGCTCTAAGTTAGTTGGTATAAAATTCAATTTAACGAGAATGTGGTTGGCTTGCCGAACAGGTTTTTGAAGAGCGAGTTGGGCAAGATAAGGGATAAATCCACCTTCATCTTGCCGATCATCGGCCACACTTGCTTCACTTAACTTCACCGCCATTGCCGCCGAAAATTCACTCGCCGCTGAAGCATTGGTTTGGACGTGCATCATCGGATTCAAGGGACAGCGGCGCTCAACTGTTTCAATTTCGGGCAGTTGAGCACTCACCAACATATTCAATAAAATCAATTCGCGTGAGGTCAACAAGCGGCTCAATTGGCCATAATCATCGCCGAGGGCATGACATAAACCACACATATGCAAACGATAACCTTGCCAATGTCGGGTACAGCGATTTAGTTTGGTAAAACGATGATTTTGGCGAAGCATAATTCAGTTTTCTCCACACCCCGATTCAACTTAGTTTGTAGTGTATAGCGAACACCAATACAGGGCAAATCAACGCAATACTTGAGATAATGTTGTTGTTATAGTGTATTAGTAGAGAAAAATAACTGAAATGTAGGGTCAAAAGGAAAATTTATGCCAGCTTCAGATTATATTTTGCGATTACGTGAAAAAGTGGGGCATGCTCTGATTATGATGCCCTCAGCCGCGGCAATTATCCGCAACGAAGATAACGAAGTTTTGCTTCATCAACGCGCTGACAATGGGAAATGGTCATTGCCCGGTGGTGCGCTGGAACCCGGTGAAGAACCAGCGCAAACGGTTATTCGAGAAGTCTTTGAGGAAACAGGTTTAAATGTTCGCCCAATCCGCTTGGTTGGTGTATATAGTGGTCCCGACAATATGTTTACGTATCCGAATGGGGACCAGGTAGGCGTTGTCAGTGTAACTTTTGAATGTCAACTCATTGATGGTGATTTAGACATCGATAACGATGAAACATTGGCTTTGCAATATTTTCCCTTTGATAAACTACCCGAAAATATCACCCCGCAACACCTCAAACGAATTCAACACGCCTATCAACGGACGACTCCCTATCTTGGTTTGGATGATGAATCACATTAAGCTGAGTAAACGTGGGGTGATGGACGGTTGTTTTTCAGCAGGCTTACGCTAGTATTCAATGATAGATTATTCTGTCCAATCGAACTATCAAACACCATGAGATTTATTGCTAAAACTAGGAGAGCAGACATGTCGGCGAGTTGGAACCAGTTAGCCCAAAATCTGCAAAATGCGCATCACCATTTCATGATGGTTGCTGGTCAGCTAAATGAATCTCTACATGATAAAGCGGGTATATGTGGTACTTGGTCGCCACGAGATGTTATCACGCATTTGATTGGTTGGGATGTGAAAGCCAGGACAGGATTGGCGCTATTTGCTAATGGTGAAGGTGAGCAATTTATCTTTCCAGACATTGATGAATTTAATGCCCAATCAATCAACATTTACCAACATTTGAGTTGGGAAGAAGCGCTCACCATGTTGAAACAAGAGCACATAGCGCTTCAAACAAAAATCCAATTGGTTGAAGCAAACGGACTTGATGCTGAGAGCGGTTTCGGTAAATGGTTAATTGGGCGCAAAGAAGATTATGAGTTACACACCCGCCAATTACAGGCATGGGTAGGCATAAACTAAGCGGTTTAGGCGTACATTTAGGAGATTATATGCAGATACACGGTTTCAAAAAATGGGTGATCAGTTTATTGGTGCTAGCGCTGGTTCTGAGCTTGAGTTGGTGGATTCCTTTCACAACTCCGGCAGTCCATGCCCAAGATGGTGATGATCCAGATACACCTTTGGTCACGCTCAATGAAGAAAATATCAAAAAAGCGACCGTGTTCATCATGCAAACCAAAGATACGCCAACAGGCCCCGTGATCTCCTGCGTCGGGACAGGCACACTGGTCAGTGCCGATGGTCTTATTTTGACCAATGCCCATCATGTCGACGCGACGGATACCTGTCCGGCTGACCGTATTGTAATTGCCTTGACACTCCGTACAGATGAAACACCTGTGCCGACCTATGTGGCTGAAGTCTTAGAATTTAGCCGTGGTCTCGATTTGGCTGTGCTCAAAATTGTGAGTTTTCTAGATGGACGTTTAATTGAGACTAGTGCTCTAAAATTACCCTTTGTTGAATTGACTGATTCCAATTTAACATCGGTTGACGATACCGTGGTTGTTTTTGGTTATCCTGAAATTGGCTCGGAACCTGTCGAGGCTATTCAAGCGACGATTACAGGTTTCACGGCTGAAGCCAATTATGGGGAACGGGCGTGGATTCGAACCTCGGCTAATATTCCGGGCGTTATGAGTGGCGGGGGTATGTACAACCGGGATGGCAAGCTCATAGGCGTGCCGACGATTGCACCTGCGCGTGTCGGTGGCACCGTGGTTGATTGTCGCGAAGTCTATGACACCGATGGCAACGGTCAACTCGATGAAAACGATACTTGTATTCCCATTGGGGGTGCTATTACAGCGGTTCGCCCGTCACGTTTGGCGCGGGGTTTGGTGCGTGCGGCGGCGTTGAGTATTGAATTGGGACCGGAACGCAGTCCCCTGGTGCAACCGCCCCCGACTGATGATCCTGTTTTTTCGCGCCTCTTTTTGACGACAGGTGTAAATGAAGCAGGCATGCCCATTAATGTGGTGACAGGGGTGCCCACCAATACCAACACCCTCTATTTATTCTTCGATTATGCCAATATGGAAGATGGCATGATTTATGAATTACGGGTCACGATTGATGGCCGTCCGAGTTTGGTCGATAGTTTGCCACCCGCCACATGGAGCGGTGGACGGGCTGGCTTATGGTATATTGGCGGAACCCGTGTGCCTCGTCCGAACGGAACCTATCAGTACACGCTCTTTGTCGAAGGTCGTCAAGTCGCCACCAGCAATCCCGTTACCGTGGGTGGTGGTCCCCGTGAAGAACCGCAATTCACCGATTTAATTTTTGGGATTCAAGACTCGCTAGGACAATTTACGGGAGCCAGTCTGGTGGTGCCCGAAGGGAATATTATCCGAGCCCGTTTTTCCTTCGCGAATATGCGACCCGGATTGCAATGGCGGCAAATTTGGTACATTGGCGACACGCCATTACAAGGCGGGAATTTAGTCAATACATGGGATCTTGCGGAGTCTCAAGGTACAACGGCTCTACCCGTGATTGAAAGCCCGGATGGTTTCCCCGCTTCAAGATATCGTCTAGAACTCTATATTATTCTTGAAGATGGTTCTGAAATGATGACCCTAACATCTGATTTTATTGTGGCGGGTGGGGCCGGTGGTGTAAACAATGCCGAGGCCCAGATCTTTAGCAATTTTCGTTTTGCTCAGGGCCAAAATGCCAATTTACCACTGGGTTTGAGTGAAAATTTTTCGACACAATCTGAAGCCATTTATGTCTTTTTCAATTGGAGTTTGCTTTCAACGGGCACACCGTGGACATGGCGTTGGTACGTGGATGATGATTTGCTGATTGAGCAAAATACGCAATGGAGCACAGATGCGATTGGCGAAAATTATTTCTTGTCATTAGTCGGTGATCCTTATTTGCCAGACGCTACCTATCGTTTTGAAATTGAAATGGGAGGGATTCCAGTTACGCGCAATGTTGATGCTGAAACCGAAGTTGGGATTGGTCAGCTTCCAGTGGATGCTTTTGCTAGTGCCGAAGGTATTCAATTGACCGGGCAAATTATTGATGCTGAAACAGGTGAGGGTATTTCGGGAGCCATGTTTATTGTCCTCTTCTCCGATTTCAGTGTAGAAGATTTTGTCTGGGACAGCGAGCAAATCCTTGGGCAGGCGTTGGCTGATGATAAGGGCTTTTTCCAGATTGCCGAACTTTTACCACGTGGCACATTGGATGAACCCCTGCTCTATAGTGTTCTACTTCGGGCTGAAGGTTATTTGCCGATGAGCGCTGACGGGATTATTGTGACTGATGAAACCGAAAGTCCCTTAAATCTGCTGATTGAGATGAATCGAGATTAGGTCATGCGGCGCGAAATTGATTTACGAATTATACTGCTAATCGGGGTGGCGATTATTCTGTTAGGTGGCGTCTTGTTACTTTCAATTCAAGCATTGCCAGCACCACCCCATAGCCCGACGCCAACTTTCCCACAAGGGATTGATTATCCCAATGGGCGACCATTTCCTCAGCATTAAATAAAAAAGCCCCGTTCGGATGAGCGGGACTTCTAGATTCTCAATTAGGGTTGATCCCAATTCCATAAACCATATGAGACATCATCTGGCAAAGGATAGCCGCCCTGCGTAAGGATGATGCCAATTTCACCGCGATGATAGCCTTCATGGGCGAGTAAATAGCCAAGGAAAGCCGTGGGATGGGATTTGAAACCACTGATTTTACCTTTGGCAAAACCACGTTCAAGAAAAATTCCCATCGCTTCTCCCGATGCCATCAATGCCTGTCGCAAAATATCATGCGTTATTGCTGATTGATCCGCTTTAGATCGCGTGCGAACTTTGGCCAGATTTTCTACTAAATCGGGCGCGGAGGGTTCTATCCATGCGCGCCGCACGGTATAGATATGCGCAAATTGGCGCGCTACACTACGTCCACCAGATGTAGCAACCGCGCTTAATGCCTTAGCCGGAATAGCCTCCAACAAAGCGAGGTTAATCTGATTATTGATGCGCCACGTATCGAGCCAATCTTGCATAAATTTTTGCTCCCTAAGTTAGGATAATCGAATAACGCCAAGGTCTTCCGAGTTCATATCGATGCCGTAATCGTGCAAAATCGTTGACAGAAAACGTTCATCGTGACGACCAATGGTAGAAACAATGCCGCAGACACAATCCGCCATTTGAACGAGCGGGGTATCCGCTGATTGGGCAAATTGAATTTCGGTATCAATTCGTTTCAAATCAGCATGGGTTTCGGCCTCAACAAAATGAGCGCGAAAATCTGCCCAAAGTTCTTGCCGATTATTTTCAAGATGTTGGCCACCGAGTTTATCGTATACGATTTGACCTGTGGCGTGATGTTCATCAAGATACTTAGCGAATTGGGTATATAGCGGTAACGTGCACACCGCATCATTGACTTTCATATTGCCTGTTTTACTGCGCACCAATAAATCAGGTGATTTAACCCATTTGCTGTGCATAACCACCAAGGCAGGGTGAAGGAGTTGTTCAGCAAAAATAGTGGTGACTAATTCCTTCGCTAAGTGGAAACGCTTGGTCAATGACGGTTCTCTCAGCGGATTCCGTGAGCCATTGCTAAAGAAATGTCGCCATTTCAGATCAGCTTGCGGTTTGTGACAAAGTTCCGCTTTCCAATCACCCCAAATACTTTCAAGGGAGGGTACATTGTCTTTGGCCACCACAACCCCACCAAATGTCCAGACAGCGTTGCGCGTTGACATTCCGGGATTGCCCGATTCATCGGCAAAAAGTAGATAATGCTGGTTTGGCATGGTTTACAACCCCTTCAACTAAAAATCTTTGTTTCTCACAATAAGCACAACCAGCGTTATTTTCGGGGAGGCTTCGCAAATCTGTAACGGAGGGGGTAAATTACAGATTTGCGAAGGTTGGAATTTCATGTTCACTCAGCCTCACAGATGATGTCTTGCAATATGTTAGGCGGTAGATTGAAACATTTACTTGGTGCATTGGGCACCATACCTCTGCTACTTAGATCATCTCGTCCGTCAATGAGTTGTGTGTGTGAAGACGAAAGTGCGTTTCTTGATCTGTGAAGCGTTCGGCGTGAACATGTGAATACCCGCTTTTAAGGCGACAAATTCCCTAAAATTTGTCTGTGTTCGCTGTTTCGAACATTTGTTCTAATTATAATTAAAAACATAGTCAGAGTCAAGCATTTCATTCGTTTTGAATCTCCTACTCTAGGGACAATTTTTGACTGTGGTAAAACCTGTTTTGGAAGCGAGGAATCTATGAAATAGCGAACGGATTGATGACATAGGTTTGGGGTTTAATACGTTAGAACAAGAACTCTGATTTGAAAAAAAGAGACCCCATCGCCATAATTAGCATAGAGTTTTACCTAAACAGCGACTAATGGTTAAGTGAGTAGTGCCTTAAAAGCACATGAGTGTTTATGAGATAAGCTTGTTTTATTGAACCTGAAACGGTCGGGATGTGCATTTTTTACGACAGTGAACGCTACCCTCTGCCCATAAGGAGAAAAAATTGAAGAACCACGCAATAAGTAAATTATTGGCTGGGCTCTTGAGTCTCGTGATGATCTTAACTGCTTTCAGTCAGTCTGCTCCGGCGGTTGAAGCCGATGAAAATGATGTTTACGATTTAGTTTCCTACGATATTATGCATGATCAACTTGCTGAACTGACACAAATTGAGGCTTACTCTGGCTGGCGCAATGCTGGAACGGTAGGTGAGCAAGAAGCTTTCGATTATGTTGAAAATGTCCTTGGTAACTATGAATATTTAC
>JBNLCD010000234.1:0-8176 GCA_050303635.1 Anaerolineae bacterium | reverse complement strand
GTGGTGTCTCGGCGCGCGAAATGCGTTTCGGCTGGCTGCGGAACTTCGTGGCCTTGCCGGACTGGCGCGATATTCCGGTGACGGCCTTTACGGTGCGCGAGCACACCGCGGCCCAAGTGATCGGCTACAACAAGGTGGCGATGATCTTGATTGGCGCGCTATTGATGATGCTCATGAGGAAAAAGTTTTAACCTTCTTGGATCAAATCGGTACGTATGAAGGTTTTTGGAGTTCTCCCATGGAATATACAATGGATGGAGACACCAAAGTATTTGAGATTAATGTAGAAAATGCCATGTGGGACACCGGTGGCGGTAAATCTTTACCGGCTTACACCTATAATGGTCGTATTCCGGGTCCAGATATTCGGGTTACCGAAGGTGATAAACTTCGTTTTGTTGTGAATAACAAGATGAATCAAAGTACCGCTATTCACTGGCATGGCATTGATGTTCCGAATGATCAAGACGGTGTACCTTACGTTACCCAACCTGTTATTGAACCAGACACCACCTATATCTATGAGTTTGAAGCCCCTAATCCGGGTTCGCATATGTATCACTCCCATCACAATTCACTTGAACAAATCGTGGGTGGTTTGTTGGGTGCATTTATCATTGATCCATTGGATACGTCACGTGAACCTGAATATGATCAAGACGTCATCATGATTTTAAATGACAGTACTTTAGGCTTTACTATTAACGGACGTTCCTTCCCCTATACACAACCATTGGTTGCTAAAGTAGGCGAAAAGATCCGTATCCGCTATATGAATGAAGGTTTGATGATCCATCCAATGCACTTGCACGGTCAACCGCAATGGGTCTTCATGAAAGACGGTTACCATTTAGATAGTCCGTATTGGTGTGATACGCTCAATATTGCGCCGGGTGAACGCTACGATACTATTGTTACAGCGCGTGAAGTTGGTAAATGGGCTTTCCACTGCCATATTATTTCCCACGTTGAAAATCGTAACGGTCTCTTCGGCATGGTTGCGCCATTTGTCGTAACTGAATAACTTGTAAATCCTTATTGGATATATCTCTTTCCTCTGCCCCTGCTACTTATCTATCAAGTAGCAGGGGATTTTTTTGAGAAAAGAAAAGAGGGTTATTGCTCTTCTTCCATGCGACTGACTTCTAAATCAGCGCCAGATTGTTTAAACAATTCCAATGCTCTGGTACGGAGTTCTTGGGCCTGTTCAAGATTAGATTGACGCTGTTCATGTTGGGACCAATCACGCAGGACACGCGCCTGATTACCAATCATGCCATTATCGGCAAAAATGGTTTCACTCTTAGCAAAACAATGTTCTGCCGATAATTTTTTATCTTCATTAGGTAACTCAATTTCATACTGCCCCAATGAGGCAACTTTCCCTAAGACACAATAGGCACCGCCAATCATATCGGGTAAGTTAACTTCTTGAGCGAGTTGTATAGCTTGCAGTGCCGCTGGATAAGCACTTGCATAGGACTCTTGGCCAATAAATGCTTCAGCTAAGAAACGATAAGTTTCTGAAAGTTGCCCAAAGGATTGTTCCTCGGCCATTTGGATGACATGTTCGAGTGTTCCAATCGCTTCGGCATATTCTTCGCGGCGGACTTGAACACCACCAAGATTACTCATAAAGAGTATTTCAGGTTGGCGCACACCGGATTTCCGAATTTGGGCTAGTGCTTCCTGATAACTTTCATATGCAGTCGTATAGTCGCCACGTGCTTCAGCAACTTGCCCAAGGTTATTGAGTGCATCCATTGCAGGCCCTTGGTCACCAATTTCAGTCGCAATTTCATATTGGCGACTAAAACATTCGGCGGCTTCGACATAGTTACCCTGCGTATAATAAACGCCTCCAAAAATATACAAAGCTTGGAGCATATGCTGTTTACTATCGAATTCTTCCGCAATTTCCATCAGCAATTGACCAGCCTCAAGACTAGTATCAAATTCGCCTTGCATATAGCCTGTAACACCTTTGACCCAGAGTGATGCCGTTAGTTGCAATCGATTGTCAATCTCATCGGTGAATTTGTCAGCTTCAGCCACATATTCAAGGGCTTTACCCAAATCACCTTTAAAAATATGAGCTAAGCCGATACGTGCCAACGATTCTGCTTGTTCGCCACGTTCCTTATTTTTGTTAGCCAGTTCAGCCAATTCTTCGTAAGTAGCAATGGCTTCATCGAAATTAGCTTGCCAAAAATACATTTTGCCTAGACCTGCATAAGCCGTCATTTGATCTTTTAAGGCAAATTCGGCTTCGTCATGGGCATTCCAGTAAGCCAGCATTTTCTTGAAATAAGTAATAGCAGACGCGGCTAAATAAACACTTTTGGCGTAGTTAGCCGCTGGAATATACCATTTTGAGGCTTCATTCAATGCACCTGCTTGCTCATAATGATCGCAAATTAAGGAAGCATAATCCCCCATTTGGGCGTAGTATTTTTCGAATTTTTGCGCAATTTGATGGTGAGCTTGAGTACGTTCATCGGTATCAAGGTCATTAATAAGCGTATCGCGTATCTTTTCATGAGTGAAACGCCATTTGTCTTCAACAACTTCTAGCACAGATGCGGCTGAACATTCCGTCAACCACCCATCAATATCAAGGGCAGGATAGATTGAGGAAATGATTTTGATATCAATATAACGTCCTGCAATAGCCGATATATTGAGCGGTACTTTAAGGGATGGTGAAACTTTACCGAGCCGCCGTGCGATGACCTGTTGAATACCACCGGCAAAAATTTTCTCTGGCAAGGTCATTTCAGTGATGAAATCGAGATGGCCAGCTTCTTCAGCGAGGGCTCGCAAAGTTTCAACCAAGAAAAAGACATTTCCTTCCGTTTCTTGGTAAAGAAAATCAACAATTTGCTGACTTTTACCGCTTTCGCCCAACATTGAAATACTTAAATCTTCAATCGCATCATGTTCGAGCCGGCCCAAGTGCAAATATTGCATGGCAGATAATTCCTCATGCAAATCAGGCCGTTCATCTGAACTAAAACTACCGACTATCAGCAATTTATTGGTTTGGGCTATGGGGATAAGGGATTTGAGCACATCTAAACTTTCCTTGCCCCATTGCAAATCTTCGAGGATGAGTAGTAATGGCTGGTCAACGCTTGCAAAAGTTTGGACAATGGTGTCGATTAATCGTTTACGTCCGGTTTCCTCAAGCGCCGAAGCATCCGGAATGGGTCGATCCACTAAATCCGTGATATCCGGTACTATAGGTTTCAGAATACTGGCTTCGTTATCTTGTAAATCAGCATCGAGCACCAACCGCCGTAAGGGTTCTCGCCAAAATTGGTAGAGAAGTCCACCAGTTGATAGTCCTTGACCGTTCAAGACTGTCACGCCAGATACCAGCGCATTAACCCGAACTTCGTCTAAGAAGCGCGATTTACCGACTCCACTTTCGCCACCAATCAACCAAGCACTTCCCGATTGATTGAGCATATTACTAATCGCAGTTTTCATTTTGGTGAGTTCATCTTCGCGCCCAACAAAACTTGCCCCTTGGAGATAACTCTCGCGAATAGCAACATCATCAGGTATAGGACGATCAAGCGCTTGACACAGTGCTTCGATGACAGCTGTTGCACTTTGATAGCGTACATGCGGATTCTTCATCACGAGATTATTGATAATCGCGACAACTTCAAATATGTAATCGGCATCAACCAGGCTATTGGAAATATTAGCGACATCTGGCACATCACGCCCATCCGAAAAGTAAATTGCATTCCGAAATGGTTTTTCATCATCTTCAGAGTCGTCAAATTCCGTAGATATCTCAATATTATCCATTTGAAGCGTATTGAGTTGCGTAGGGTGAGGTGCGTTATCACGCTCATAGGTAACCGTCTGGAAACCATCCCCCATTTCATAGCTGGCTAGATCATCAAGGGAACTCGGTAATATATTATTCTGTTCGTTCCAGATTTGTTGTTCGATGGCGGATTGTAAGAAGCTAATATCCGGCATGGTATGGATAACATCTGTGATAAGTTTGGTGATGTTTTCCAGATTGAAGGGATATTGATTGGCTAGTAATTGATATGCCATGATACCCACAGCATATAAATCAGAAGCAGGTGTAGCAGATTGACCTTCTAGTATTTCAGGCGCCATGTATGCTAATGTACCTGAGACACTATAATCGTCTGATTTTTCGATTGAATAGCGGTTATCCACTGCAATCCCAAAATCAAGCAATTGAACTTTGCCATCGCTATTTACTAATGCATTATCTGGCTTTAAGTCACGGTGAACAATGCCATTACGATGCAAATAGGCAAGCGCCAACAACATCTGTAAGATGAGGTCAATGCGTGCTGAAAATGGCTGACTTTGGCCATAGCCGATGATATTAGGCGACTCTTCAAGATAGTCCATTGTGAAATATGGACTCGAATCACTGGCAAAGCCAAAATCAATGACGTTAATAATATTCGGATGTTTGAGCGCGGCGAGAATTTGAAATTCATGTGCAAGCGAGATTTTTTCCCGTGTTTCGCTTGTATCTCCCATATTGGAAGTCGTATCATGTAATTTCTTGATGGCGACTTTTTTCTTATTCAAACGGTCATAGGCTAAAAAGACCACGCCCATGCCGCCTTCACCCAGTTTTTGAATCACCTGATATCGATTATTGATCGTGTGTAAAGCGTCCATAAACCAAATTACTCTAATTTAATCCCATTACCTTAGTAGTTGTAATGTAACACTGAACCTATAATCGCGCTATAAAATATAAAGCGAGAGGCAAAATTGGCTCTCGCTTTATACTGCTAATTTTTCGAACTATAATAGTGAGAAACTATTGAACTTGAGTACACTCAACAATTGTGTTTGTATTGACTTCACATGCGTAGACTAGTTCGTCAGAAGGCGTAGCGGAACCATCTTCATATGCACCAAAGGTGACTAATAAGGTACCATCTAAGCCAAGCACTGACCAATTGCCATTGGGGCAACCAGCTTCTTCAACTGTGGGTAAGTACTCTTCATGGAAATTAAACAAATAACTACCATTGCTGTCGGGTGAAAGAGCATGGGTTTCATCAATATAAATATCAACAGGTTGACCAGGCACAACTTTACCGCCAGGATTTTGGCAGTATGTGTTAACATTGACCCCATCAACTTGCATACGAATTGTGACGTTTTGATCCCCACCATAACCAGCGATTTTACCACTGGCGGTAATAGAACCGTTACCAGCGTTTACACCACCAATAATGCTAAGGCCTGCTTCAGCGGTTAAGACGCCACCAAGAACGATAATTAATGCGATAATAAGAAAAAGTTTGCGGCGAATTTGCATTTTCGACTCCGTTTCCTTGACATTAGGTCGATACGTAGATAGTAACATGAATTTTGTAAAAAATCATTTGAATTTGGTTAGTACAATTGCTTGATAGCAAGGCCCATTAAGTGTAAGTTACCCATTAAGCCTTTATTTATCACATTAATAGTCGTTGGGGATTTTGATTTAGGGTTGAAATGTGAAGAAATTTTTTATATTTCATGAAATTTCTATAACCGAACATCTGCGAATTTTGCAGGAAAAATCGGTTAATTTTTCGTTGGAGAGCGTAGAATCAGATAAAAATTGGCATTGCTATGATGTTCAAATATACATAGGTCAAGATTCGTCCCAACACCCTGTTTGGAATCAAGCGTATCAAATCTTAATGACTTATCAATTTACACCACCTGAAGTGATGTGCGTTTATTTTGACGAAACCCTTGCCCCAGATAAGCGGGACTTGTCCTTGAATACACGCTTTTTATTCTTACGTTTTCAGTGGGGAGGTCGAATTTCGCAAGTCCTTGAAGATACTCGGCAAACGGAAAAAGGGCTGGTCGAAATCAGGGGCATTAGCTATCAGACCCTTGAAACTCATTTTGAACAAGGGCAATTATCTAGCGAAATCTGGAAATATAAAGAAACGGGTGAAGTTTATTTTCGTATGCACGCTTACTCCCGCATTGCGAAGATTAAAAATCCATTTTACCGCGTATTTTTCCCCATTGGCTTAAGATTTGTGCGCCCCTATTTTATTTGGCGTGCCTTGTGGAGAATGAAAAATTTAGCGAATTCGTTTTGAAATTGTGAAAATTTGTGCGAAATGTACAAATATGATTGACTTTCAAATTCGATTGGCATAAGTTTGGAACAAGCGTATAAGCAAATTAACAGGCCAATTTTGATTATGTTTGTTGTCAGCTTGCTCAACCTTATCATCATTACCAGCCTCCTTGTCGTTCTTACGAGCGAGGGGAGGGGTGCTTCAGGTTGCAAGGTGACGGTTAAAACAACATAAGCTTATTTGCTAACTCAAACCAGTCAATTACAGCCACTTGAAGCACTCCTTCAGGTGGCTTTTTTGTTATCAATTATTCAGCAATTATCAAGGAGTTTCCAATGTCACCTAAATATCAAAGTCAAAGCCAGATGAACGAGCAGAGTCCCTGGACTGAAGCCTTTCAGCAGAGTCCGCTACATCAAGCCGGTAGTTATGATGACCAACCTGCCTATGACGACTCTCTCGAACCCACTTGGCACGCTTTCTCCGCCATATATGATCCAACTGAACGTTAGTTAATTTCACATTTAATTTCTGGACTGTAAGGAGCAGTTTATCATGCAACCCCGCCACACTAATTTACGACAGAGTGACCATAGTCCATGGACCAATGCTTTTCGGAGCAATCCTTATCATCAAGCAGGTGATTATGACCATAGTGTACCTTACACCGATGAAACGCAGGAGCCCACTTGGCATGCTCTCGCCACAATTTTCGGAACACCGGAAGACACGTATTCACCAAGTGATTATGAAACATCCTAAGTGGATAGCCAGCCTCGATGCGAAGCGTAGCCCATGTCAATAACTTTGATATGGGCTTATTTTTTGCGGATTTAGATAATTTGCGCGGTGTCACGGAGAATATCAACGGTTAAACATGAATGGGCAGGCAAAATACCAATGACATCGCCAATGGTATATTCGCGATAAATAAAAGGACTAACCGCTAATACACCGTGTTCTTGGGATAACCCTTTAATATAATTATCAGGCGGCAAATAACCCCAACTGGTATCCCCTAATCGAACCAAATGACCAAAAATTTGTTGGCCGTCTTCTGTCGTAACCCAATCTTTGGAAAGGTGAACGGCCCCACCATAAACCGTTAATTGATGCTGGCCATCACGCACTTGCTTAGAGATGATTGGACAGGCGACAGCCACCCCAATATCTTCAGGTTCACAGATTCCATAGAGCATTTGTTTGACATCATAATACACAAAATTGCCCGGACGAACTTCATTCACCAGACCGAAATCATCAACAATCGTACACCCCGGTGTATCGCCAACCGAAAGCTCTAGATTTTCAATTCCCTGCTGAGCTAAATCCTTTTGTACACTCAACAAGCGATTCACTGTGCCATCATAAACATTTTGAATCGCAGATTGATCGCGCAAAGCATATGTTCGGCCAGCATGGGTCAATAATCCAGCAAAATGGATGCGAGGTGCATCTTCCAAGATTTGCGCAATATCATAAGTGGTCACGGGATCACCCCAATGTACGCCGGTGCGACCATCACCGCTATCAATCTCAAGCCATACATTCACATCATGCGTCAGATTATCAGCTAAATATTGCGCTGAAGTCACCGATTCAACCAACAAACCTAATTTCACGCGACTAGCGAGTGCGTTAATCGCATCAATTTCCAGCAGATTCACCGGAATAGCAATTGTAATGTCATCCCATCCGTGTGTCGCAAAATATTGGGCCATACTCACCGATGAACAGGTAATCGCAGTGACACCTTCAGTTCGAAACCATTCCCCGACTTCAGCGGATTGATGGGTTTTGAAATGAGGTCGAAATCGTACCCCGCTATTTTTAGCTTTGGTAGCCATACGTTTGATATTTCGTTCGCAAATGGCACGATTGATGAGGAGAGTTGGACGGGTAATCGACATGATTAGTTGTCAGCTCCGCGTAGCACAGGTGTTGAATAAACAAGGTTCGAACATCTGAGACTATACCGCCGTCCCCAGCTAAAATCAAACCTGTTGAATTCGGAACCTATTTTTATGTGTAACAAGGGCATGGTAATTATTATTAAATATGCTTAG
>JBNLCD010000233.1:0-8177 GCA_050303635.1 Anaerolineae bacterium | reverse complement strand
CGGGTGAAGTGATCAACATCACCGGGACGCGTCATACCCACAACGGGATGAAGCAACAAAGCACCATCAATTTCTTCGCTTGCCCGTTTGGTCAATTCTTCATGCACACGATGCAAGGGATTACGCGTTTGGAAGGCGACAATATTGTCAAAACCATTCGCAGTTAACAGTTCGCGAACTTCCGCGGGTGTACGCCGTAAGTCTTGGAAATCATAGTGCAAAGGCAATTGAATGACTTGCAAGGGACCCGTGATATTGATTTTACCCCAGCGATGCATTTCTGAAATAAGGGGGTGACGCAGATCCATTTTGCCGAAAACTTTAACGGCGGTTTCTTCTAAGTCCCACTTATACATTTCACGAATGGTCATGATCGCTAGAATATTGTTCTTACGGTCACGCAAAGCGACATCTTGACCATAATCAAAGCCATCTTCTTCATTGACCGAAAGCGTGATTGGAATGGGGAACAAATAACCACTGGTCAAACGCATATTATCAAGAACGCTTTGGTAATTTTCTTCACCCATAAAGCTTTTCAAAGGCGAAAAAGCGCCAACTGCCATCAGTTCAAGGTCGTACATTTGGCGTTGGGTTAACTGTATGCTAGGTAAGCGACCCGCATATTTTTTTAATTCGGCAACTTCATCAGCAGGAACTCGTAAGTCAACAAGTTCACCACCATAAGGTTCAATGAGATTAGGCAAGGTATTCTCCCTAATATTATTCTAAATTGAGTTTTTGACCCTCGAATTCTGCGGGTATTAACAATAAATGTCAAGGGGAATAGACGTATATTACTGGTTATTGGTGCAATTCTACTAAGAGGGAATGAATGACGCTGAATGAGGGATTTATGAGGGCGAATCTAGCTGATATGGCAATGCTCTGTAATAAACCTAACAAAAATCACTTCTTTTTGACAGACACGCGACAATCTCGTATCATTTTGAGTTAAATAAATTTAACAGATCGTTTAATTAATTCATCTCCCCTAAAACTAATTAAACGATTTTATAGAAAGGATCCAACCCTCTTATGAATGTTTATCAATCTGATATGATTCGCAACATTACGTTGGCGGGTCATCAAGGCTCAGGTAAAACCACCCTAGCCGAGGTTATGCTCTTCAATGCAGGTGCCATTCAACGCATTGGGAGCATATCAGATGGCACCACCGTTTCAGATTATGACGAAGATGAACGTGATCGCCAACTTAGCATTAACAATTCACTTATTCCCATTGAATTCGAAGACCATAAATTAAATATCATTGATAGCCCCGGTTTCACGGATTTTCAAGGTGAAGTCCAACAAGCTATCCGCGTTACCGATGCGGTAGTCATTCTGGTTGATGCTGTTTCAGGCCCCGAAGTTGGTACCGAAATTGCTATGCACTTTGCCAATGAATTTAACCAACCCGTGATGATTGTTATTAACAAAATTGATCGGGAAAATGCAAGTTTCCAACGGACATTGGATGCTTTAAGAGCACGTTTTGAAGACCATAAATTTGTGCCAATTTTCTTACCCATCGGTGAACAGGCTGATTTTCAAGGTGTAGCTGGTGCAGTCACGAAACGCGCCTACATGGGACAAGGTAATAATCCGAGCGATGTCCCTGCTGATTTGGTTGATGCAGTTGAAGCCGCGCATCTTGAAGTCGTTGAAGCCGCCGCCGAAGCTGACGACGCTTATATTGAAAAGTATTTTGAAACAGGCGAACTTGAAATTTCTGAAATTCGTGATGGGATGCGTAAAGCCGCTAAAAACGCTGATCTCAAAACCATTCCGGTTTTTGTCACGAGTGCAGATAAAAACATAGGTGTCTTCCCCTTAATGGAAGCTTTACGGGTTTATGTTCAGCCCGCCACGGGTCGTCGCGCCGGGGTTAAAGCTAGCTTAGATGCAGAAGAAATTGAATTCCTTAATCCTCCGCAATCTAATGATGGCCCATTTGCCGCCTATGTATTTAAGAGCTATACCGATAAGTACGGCACCCTTTCTTATTTCCGTATTTTCTCCGGTAGTTTGAAATCTAATGACCATGTTTGGAATCCTAACACCGAACAAGATGAACGTTTAGTTCAACTGATGACCGTTCGCGGTAAAGAACAAATCCAAGTGTCTGAACTCCACGCGGGTGATATTGGCGTTGTTTCGAAGCTAAAGAATACCCGCACAGGCGACACGCTCACCAGCAAGGATTTCGGCAAATTTATTTTAGGCCCACAATTCCCGGCACCTATTTACGGTGTTGCATTGCACCCCCGTACCCAAAGTGATAGTGCCAAGATTAGTGACGTTCTTAAGACTCTGACCGATGCCGATAGAACGCTTGTCTGGAATCAAGATATGGCGACACGTGAAACAGTCCTATCGGGTATGGGCAGTGTTCAAATAGATATTGCCATCAAACGGGCGGAACGTTTAGGTTGTGGTATGGATACCACCGTGCCGCGGGTGCCTTATCAAGAAACTGTCCAAAACACAGCCACAGCTTCCTACCGTCATAAGAAACAAACTGGTGGGGCTGGTCAATTTGGTGAAGTTCATATTCGGGTTGAACCCAGTGAACCCGGCGCAGAATTTGAATTTGCCAGTGAAGTCTTTGGTGGAGCAATTTCAGGACCATTTATTCAAAGTACTGAAAAAGGTGTTCGCCAAGTCTTAAACGAAGGTGTTATGGCTGGTTTCCCGGTTATCGGCGTCAAAGCGATTGTCTTTGATGGAAAAGAACACCCCGTAGACTCAAAAGATATTGCATTCCAAATCGCTGGACGGCATGCGTTCCGCGAAGCATTCATGAAAGCTAGTCCAACCCTAATGGAACCCATTATGAATGTGCGTATAACCTGCCCTGAGGAAAACATGGGTGATATTATCAGTGACCTCACTTCACGCCGTGGACGTATGCAAGGGATGGACACCATTGGTGGTCAATCTGTTATCCTTGGTCAAGTTCCGCTAGCTGAAATGCAACGCTACAGTAACGATTTACGATCCATGACTGGTGGACGTGGTGTTTACTCAATGGAAGAAAGCCACTATGAAGCGATGCCTAGTCATTTAGCTGACAAGATTGTCGCCGAATATAAGGCAAGTCAAGAAGAAGACTAGCATCCACATTTTTTTTCTGATACAATCCCCGCCGATTGCCATGCGGGGATTTTTTTTATTCACACTGTTTGTGAATTTTTTGACAATAGATATCTAGCAAGGTAGTCTTGGAAGTTCAATGCAAATGAAGCACCAACAAAAATCAAATCGTTTGGATTACCTTATTAATCTTGGTTTGGCGACATTAGCTGGGCTAAGTGGTTGTGTCAGTATGGTTGTGATTTTTGGCGGTCTATTGATCGGGTTTACGCTCGATCACTTATTAGGGACACGTCCTTTGTTCATGATTCTAGTAATCGTACTCAGCGTGCCCCTTGCCTTGTGGCTTATGGTTCAACTTGCTCTGCGTTCAACAAAAAAGCTTGAAAGTCGCCAATGGGGAAATCGAGCTGAACAGGATGAGTAAGCTTAAGCCGCAAAAAATTTAGGTAACTTTACACCTCCCTGGGGCGGTGTTTTTAACAATAATTGTCAAAGGAGGACAGACCTGTTGTCAAACTTTGCGCTGTTGCATGAAAGGAGGCAACAATGAATGCTGGAATGCGCGGCTTGATGGTATTCATCGGTATCGTCGTTGTTGTCGGTATCTTCTGCGGCTTCATTCCGTTTGTCTTGTTGCCTAGCCTTGATATGGGCATGGCATTGCCCGTCATTCAACTGCCGGGTGAAATCTTGGCAAAGGATTGGCCATTGGTTGGGGATTTCACCAACACAGCTGTCGGTATGATTATCACCGACATTTTTGTGGTGATGATTGCCCTAGCCTTGCGTAATCCCAAGATGGTTCCTGAAGGTTTCCAAAATTTCTTCGAAGTGATTGTGGAATACCTTTATAACCTGACCAAACAAGTGGTTGGCGTTAAGAATACTGTGAAGATTTTCCCACTTGTGGCTTCAATCTTCCTAGTTGTTCTTGTGGCTAACTGGATCGAACTTATTCCGGGTGTTGATAGTATTGGGCTCATTCACTGTGCCGATGAAGGCATGGCTGGTTACCCCATTACAACGGAATATGAGAATGAAGATTCCATTAATACGTTGAATTTCCTTAAAGTTGATAAGGCTTTATTTGGTGGTGGCGATCCTAAATCAGGCGAACCAGCTACCAAAGCAGATTATTACGCTTGTGAGGAAAAATGGTTTGGTATCACTGAACATGGTGAAGATCACAGTGAAGATGCAGATCATGATACAGCTAATGCTGAACATGACACAGCGGATACCACTGAAGTTGACCATGAAGAAGGCGATACTACTGAAGAAAATGATGTTGCTGTCGAAGAAGAAGCTGATCATAGCGTCGCTGATGTTGAACATGCTGATGGTCCTGTTATCGAAGAAGGTCAAGAACACCCAGATGGTCATCCTGATTACTTGGTTGTTACACCCTTCGTACGTGCCGCGGCAACTGATCTTAACATGACCTTGAGCTTGGCTTTGATTGCATTCTTGGCCATTCAATTCTTTGGTACACAAGAACTTGGTTTAAGCTACTACGCTAAATTCATCAACCTTCCGGCGCTGGGTAATCTCGGCAAGAAACCGATGGGCGCGATGGACTTTGTCGTGGGCTTATTGGAAATCATTTCTGAACTCGCGAAAATTCTCAGTTTCGGCTTCCGGCTCTTTGGGAATATCTTCGCTGGTCAGGTTTTGCTATTTGTGATGGCATTCCTCGTAGCGACTCTCTTACCGGGTGTGTTCTACGGTTTGGAATTATTCGTTGGTCTCATTCAAGCCTTCGTGTTCTTCATGCTGACACTGGTATTCAGTGGTATGGCAATGGAAGGTCACCACGGCGATGATGATCACGATCATCACTAAATCATTTATCAACATTGAAATAACAATAAGCATAATAAACACATAATCACCAAACGGAGAAAAACACACAATGACTGATGAAGGATTGAAAGCAATCGGCGCAGGTCTCGCGATGATCGGGGCACTTGGTCCGGGTATTGGTATTGGTTTGCTGGTACAAGGTGCGTTGCAAGCTATTGGTCGCAACCCCGACGCTTCTGGACAAATTCAAACGAACATGATTTTGGGTATCGCGTTTGCGGAAGCGGTTGCTATTTACGCCCTCGTGGTCGCCCTCATCTTGCTGTTCGTCTAGTTTTGACTAGCCACGACAGCCAAGTATAAGGAGAAGATAACGTGGAAGCACTCGGTATTAATGGCGGTTTTTTCATCGCCCAATTGGTTAACTTCAGTATTCTGTTCGGCTTGCTCGGCGTTGTACTGTGGAAACCATTGGTAAATGTTTTGGAACAACGCCGCGAAACCATTGAAAAGGGCCTTGAAGATGCCCGCGTAGCCGCTGAAGCACGTCAAAATGCTGAAGTAGAGGCTGACAAAATTAAAGCAGAAGCTCGTGCCGAAGCTCAAAAGATTTTGACTGATGCACGCGCCCGCGCTGAAGAAGTTGCTAAAGAAGTTCAACAACAAGCTGAAGTTGACGCTAACGATTATCGTACAGATGCTCGCGCTAAGGCTGAAGATGACCGCAATGCGATGCTCGCTGATATGCGTGGTCAAGTTGCTTCACTCGCCATCGCCGCCGCCAACAAACTGATTGGTGAAAGCATGGACGAAAAGAAACAAACTGCTCTCGTCAACGATTTCTTCGCCAATGCACCGGCTGGTGTTAAGGATCTCGGCAACTTTGTTGTCGTAACCAGCGCCTTGCCGCTCAGTGACGCCGAAAAAGAAAAAGTTTTGGATGCCACTGGTGCTGACGAAGGTGACTTCAAGGTTGACCCCGCTATTCTCGGTGGTTTGATCATTCGTTCCGGCGATAAGGTTGTTGATGGCAGTGTTCGTAGTAGCTTGAGTGCACTCTCAGGTCGCTTGAACTAAGCATTTAGCAAACATCCTAATAGAATTCAAAACCGTGCCTAAAGGATAAAACCTCCGGGCACGGTTTTTTTTGTTTATGTTCCACAATAACCACAGAAATTATATTATGCACATATACTCTCTCTACAGGAAAAACAAACTAGGAGACCGGGGATAGACGGCCTCCTAGTGCATCAGGGTTTGGAGAGGGATAGCTTATCAAATTACTATGCCGTAAATCTTTTTGTCGATAAATTGCATAGCTTATGTATAATGTATAATTATGAAATTAATAAAACATGAGTAAGTCATGAGAGACAGATGAGAATACGAATCTTAATAGATATTAGGAAGGGTCTTTGATAAAGGCTTCTGTAAAGGCTATCAACATCTCGCGGATTGATGTTGGGGCAGAAGTTTGCCAATAATCTATCAGTTTATTGATAAAGCGGTCCAAATCATCGCGTTTCATGCCAAATGAGGATATGGTTGCATAATCATGATGGCTATAACTGTAATTTACCGCAGGCTGGTTATATTGCAATGCAACCATAAATATATTGAAAAATTGCTGGCTCAGGGGTGCAATTTCAATATGTTCGGCATCGTCACTAGCTTCAGCAAGTAAAGTAGCAAATACACCTTCGAGTAGCACACGATTTTCATCGACAAAATCCCATACTTCTGCAATATCAGTAGGTAGTTCAGGCAAGGAAATATCATGGGGTTGCCAGCGTTTACCTAACAAATCTTCAACCATTTCAACGGCACGCGGCAGGCTATGTCCTAAAAACACACCCGGAAAATCATCAAGGATTTCAATGATGTTGGGATCCTCAAAGGCATGCCCAGCAAAACTAAAAATACCCCGACCAGCGGTGGCACGGTGAACAATTTGCGCGGCCTCAGCCAAATAATGCACGTTTGGTAAATGTGTTACGGAAAAAGTGAAGAGATCGGGATTCAGTTGTTGCAAAGTTTCGGCCAACCCCGCAAATCCAACATTTTGCCCCAGATAGATTACTTCCCAACCACGGCGGCGGAGAAACAAGGAAAAAATAAGTGCGCCGATTTCATGCCATTCATGGGGTACACAGCCAATTACAATACGGCCACCCCGGATAGGTGTGGCGGGTGTTGTTAAGATACCCAGCAAACGCTCACGAATTAAACTGCTTCCAAAATGCTCAATTTGGGATGAAATTTCGCCTGTGACAAAACCCTCATCAATTTGAGCAAACACAGGGATAAGAATTCCCAAGCAAACATCTTCAATCGTATAGAGACTAAAAGCTTGCGTCAAAATCATTTGCGATTGCGGGTAATCAAAATTTTTGATCGACAGATATAAATTATCGACAAGTTGCTCAAATTGACTATCAATGGGCGAGTTTGTGGCAATAACAGGTGCCGACGCAGGTGCGCCAAGATATTGTGGATTCTGTGATTGCAAGAGTTGGACCGCTTGCTTAATACGCATCGATGAATCAACTTGCTGTTTAAGCCACTTGATCATCATAATATCGCGCTCGGAATAAAGACGATGACCTTGGGTATCACGCTGGGGTTTGGGAATCTCATAACGTCTTTCCCAGGCCCGTAGCGTTAAGGCTGGTACCTCAGTTTGCTCAGCTACCGCTTGAATATTATAAAGAGGCTCATCCGAATATTGCGCAAACGGGATATTGTTTTCCATTGAGGTCTCATCACATATGTCACAGATTAACTATACAATTATTATACGCATTGAAACTTTTTGCAAATCAGGCTGAAGCGTTTAACTATCTGAAGAGGACTCTGAATCGCTGTTAACACCGGGTAATGTATTTTGAAGTTGTTCGCCCATTTGCTGGATACGCGCTTGGGTTTCTTTTTCAAAATTAAGAACAGCGTCTTTGAGTTTATTACGATGTTCTTCACCACTTTCAGCGGCAATCCAATTGGCGGCAATACCACCCGCCAATAAACCAATGAGTATACCCGCCCCGAAACTGAGAAAATCTCTAAACTTCTGTATCATCAGTTGCTTCCTCGCTATCATGAATCGTCCCTAACCCTGATTTAGCTGTACTTTCCATACGTTCCAAGGCATCCTGATAGAGATTCATTAATCCGGAAAAACCACTGGCTTCCTCGGCAAAGCGCCGCGCTTGACGAATTTGTTTATGCGTTTTAATAATCGGCTCAGTTACGTGGTGACTAATGAATTGGGCGGT
>JBNLCD010000232.1:0-8209 GCA_050303635.1 Anaerolineae bacterium | reverse complement strand
CATCACCATCCCGCCACGAAAGAAACGTAATGGATTGTCCATCCTCAGACCAATGCAAGAGCATATCATTGGCATCATCATGAGTAATCCGCTCGATGTGGGAGCCGTCGGGACGCATCCGATAAAACACATACCATGACGGAATTTCAGCGGGCGGTGTGTCCGGATCATCGACATCCTCATAAACTCCACGTTGATGAATAATCCATTGACCATCCGGTGTCCAACGTAACGTACCACCTAAGTCACGAAAATCTTGAGATTTCAGGACTTCCCAATTCTCGATTACAATTTCAGGAGTATCACTGGCGATATTTTGACGATAGAGATGGTTCGCGCCATTTTCATCCCGTGCTTTAAAATAAGTCCAGCGGCCATCGGGTGACCAACCTGCATAATGAATCACGCCAAAGCCATTGTGCGTTAAATGATCCGTCAGTAATTGTTGCTCGCCTGTATCGACATTGGCCCGATACAAAGCAACACTTGAGAAATCATCCTCGTTCACAACACTATAGAGTACCCAATTGGGCACTGATTCTTGTTGATAAGCATGTTGCAATCCATGACTCAAACTAAATAGGATGACACTCAGTAATATACCGTTCCACAGTATAAGTTTTCCCACGTTTTAGGCTCCCTTGCGCTATTTTTATATCATCTAGGCTGATTTCAGCATAACATGCTTTGGGATTGCACACTTGAACGCTTAGCCTATCCCACCCCACGCTGAATCAACGGCGCATTCCAATATTCAATGTGAGTCTTGAGTTGAGAATTGCATGATGGCGAAATTGTTCCGATAGTTCCTCGTCTCGGGTATTCCTTTAACAAGGGTCTTGAGGCCCTTGATCTACCGAAACTCACACTATTCATTCGCGGAGGAAAGTGCGTACTTGCATCAAAATTTCACCGAGGCGATTCTGACCACTGCCATCAGCTCCCGTGCCCCAATAATAATCGCTGGGTGCGGCTTCATAGATGACATCCTCACCCGTATCAAGCAGAATCGCGCGAATGTTGGCATGCGTTTCAAACTTACGCAAGACGCCCGTATACATCACTTCATCTTTAACATCTTCCCAATCGGAGCGGAGTGGTTTGGAACGATCATTGCCCATTGATTTGGCTTGTTTGGGCGTTTTAGCGAGGCGAATAGCTTCACAGTGCGGATGATCTGGAAATTTCATGGCTTGAAAATAATGTTCCACAGTCAGCCAGTACACGCCATCTACCGCAAAACCGTGGCGCGAAAAATTGGAGAAACAGCCATAAGGTTCTTCGTTTGTACTGTAAAAATAAATAGGCAATGCGGACGACCTTTCTGCTGTATAAAGAAAATACCCTGCTTTTAGGGCGAACCTCAGCAGGGTATCAAATTTATTCAAGTGTAGTGGATGTGGACTTTTCGAGCCAGTTTATTGACCACGGTTCATCAGATAGTCACCGTTGCCCGTAAAATCTGGAATATAAGGCGTCGGTTCAGAACCGGTATAGTAATCATTCCAGATACGTTGCAAGGTGCCATCGGCATACATATCCGCCAGTGTCCAGTTGATCAAGGCGATAAAGTCGATATCACCTTGCGGCGCGGCCAAAACAATCGGACGGAACCCATCACTAAAATCAGACCCATCCGAACTACTAATGAAACGCCATAGATCAGGATTATAGTCCTGCATAAAAGCTTGCAAGCGTAAGCTGTCACCGTAAAGCCCGTCAATATCACGAGCCAACATCTTATCATAGACTTGCGAATCACTGACAAATGGCCAAATAGCTGGTGATGTATTGAAGGTCTCCGTCAGGAAATTCAAGCGGGCTTCATCGTCCGGGTCATCTTGATAATAACCAATCCACTGCCCACCGCGGAAATCGGTGAAATAGCCAAACCGACTGCCTTCAAGGGTGATAATCTTGTTGCTGTGATAGTGATAGGGTACCGAATATTCAACGCGATCCGTAACTTCCCACACCGGGAAAACACCAATCGCGACATCGGCTTGCCCTTGGGTCAGCATTGTTTTGCCTTGTTGATAGGTATCCGGCATGAAAACGATATTTACCCCCCAACGCCGCCCCATCTCAAACATGATTTCGCGATTGAGTGGATCAAGGAAACGTTGATAGGCTGGGGCTGAATCATTTAAGCTCAGTCCTGCGACGGTAATCTGTTGACCCGCTACAATCTTATCAACCACTGAGGTTTCTGAAATTGGACTATCTGTCGGGAAATCATCAATACCCCGCGTATCTTCAGCAAAATTGGCATAGACCGGAATCAGGGCATTAAAGAAAGTACCAGCGCTTTGTTCTTCAGGATCAAACCAATTATCCGCAATTTGATCCATACGACCACTCGCCAACAACCGTTGTAATGCTCGATTAACCGCATTCCGCAGATAAACATCGTGGTGCCGGAAAGCAATTGAATAAGGATCAATGCCCAGACTGCCCTCGACAAAACTCATGCCTTGCCGACCTGCCCGCCGTAAATCAACCATTTCACCCGCCATCGCATCAACTTCACCACTCGCGAGGGCATCAAGTGCTTCATTTTGGGTTAAATAGCGGCGCACATCAAAGGCAATACTATTTTCAGCAATCCATAAATTCAGTGCCGATTCTGCCGCACTCCCGACGACAACACTCACCGGACGATTGGCGAGTTGATCCATCGTGGCAATGCCTGATTCTTGGCGCACCACCAGTTTCTGGATATTGGTGAAATAGGGGTGCGAGAACAGCATAAATTCTTCATCGGGACGGGTATGAATGCGTTGCCCGACCAATACATCAATTTCGCCGGTGAGTAACATTTGCTCGGCAGTTTCAGAGGTGACTTGCACAAATTCAATATCAATTTGTAAGTCCACGGCCACGGCACGCAGAACTTCCGGCTCATAGCCAACAATATCCCCATTTTCATCGAGCCACGAGAATGGTGGAGCATTATAGAGGGTGCCAACTTTAAGAACTTTGCTCTCTTGAATATGGGCAATCCCCGATTCATCAACCGCCGGCGGCGTTGGTGTTGCCGGTGGCACAGGTACTAATGTCGGCGGCACGCGCGTACCCACAACAGGTGTAGCGGTGGGGTCTTGAGCGGAGGTAGATTGCCACGGCAGAGTCATGCCAAAAATGACGAGAATCAGCAAGCTCGCCAAGGCAATTTGGGTCAGTGATCGTTTAGTTTTCGTCATCTGTATACAACCTATGCTCATGTAAATAAGCTAAGACTTGAGGCAGAACACGATATCGCACAGAACGGTTCTGCTTTAATAATCTCACAATCTGGGTGGATGACACTTCAATTTCCGGCGCATCCAAAAAGTGCAAACGTTGCAATAAGGCTGGCAACTGACGGGTTAAACTGGACAAGTCAGGATAAATCGACGGGCGTTGCATGACCACCAAAGAGGTCATCCCCAACAATTCATTCGGACGGGCCCACGATGTTAAATCGCGTAAGGAATCGCTTCCCATCAGGAAAAACAATTCGGCATTCGGATTTTCTTCGGCAAAAAGATGCACCATATCCACCGCATAGTGCGGTCCCGGACGGTCCACGTCTTTGCGCGAAATCCGAAAACGGTCATTGCTATCAATCGCCAAATTAACCATGTTTACGCGGTCTTCGACAGGTGCGCGCGGCATCCCTAGTTTATGCGGCGGGTTGGCCGCTGGCACAAAATACACGCGATCCAATTCCAGATTATCAGCGGCGGTTTCCGCCAAAATCAAATGTCCGATATGGGGTGGGTTAAACGTTCCCCCAAAAATCCCAATTCGTTTTATTTCCAATGCATTGCTACTTTCAACAAATTTGGAGCGGACATGCTGGCCAGTGTGCCAACGCATGACAAGAATTTCCACTCCGTGTAGGCTACGATTGTGCGACGCTGAGCCGCTATTGGCATGTGTACCCAAAATAGCACAAGGAGTCAATGGTTGAGGAGATGTAGATATGGCAAATCCAAGCACCGAAGCGGATACTTGGCTTAAAAATTAGAAGCCCTATTTGTTTTATCACAATTTATCAGGACAAGTCTCGGCTCTAAATACCCATATATCGATATCGTCATACGCGGTATCTACATTATAAAATTCTCTATCGGGTAAGAGATGGAGCGTATCACCTAAGAAGACAATCGGTTGCTGACAAGAATTGACTGTCTCCAAATATTCCGTTAAATCATCGTTTTCGTATAGAAATAAGTTATATAACGCAATATCTGAACGTTGGTCTTCAATCAGATGCAAATATTGGAGCGGCAAAATTTCCGTCCAAAACCCAAAAACCACGCTATTTTCAGGTATAACAACCAGTTGTTCTTCAGCTTGTGTCCGTACACTATATTCATTGCTTAAGTCAACCAGTGGAAAATTTATGATAAAGAAGAACCCAACTAAAATGAAGGATAGAACGGTATTGATGCGTTGATCAAGCTGAGTTGTTAATTCCCGCAAGCCATAAGCGATGACAAAGGTCCACAATAAATAAATTGGCCCCAACATCAAAAATACATCATCTGCCCCATAAGTCATATAAAAATAGGTGGTGGGGCCGATGAAGCTTAGCCAGATAAAAAAAAGCTTCCGCTGATGTTGAAAGATATAGTTAAGGCCGACCAGACCAATGATAACACCGATGCCAAGATAATTTGCCCAAAGAAATCCGCCCAATTGGACAACATGCTGTATAGGCGGGATAAACCCCTCCTGAAAAAACAAATTGTCAAATTGTCCACCGCGTATAAACCAAATAACAGTGGACGGGCTTGTCATATCCATTGCTACAATCTCACCGGTACCAGAGTAAGAACTGGCTAAATTAATGGCCGGATGCTGACTTGCACTCAAAGGAAAATACAGCAGAAATGCACCAAAGATAATAACACTGCTTATCCCCGCGAGAATCGTGTCTAAACGCGGAAGTTTTAGGCCGATAAAGACTAAGGCAACGCCCGGTGTGAATAGCACTAAAGAGGGGCTAAGGGCTAATGTCACGCCCACCCAAATACCCACGCCGACCGCGTTATAAAATTGATAATCCTTATGCAGTTGCACCAGAGACCAAATCAAAACCGTGACGACAAATAATTGGGGTGCATAGATTTCAGCCACCAGGCCATTGATCCAGACATAATAAGACCAGATAAAGAGCAAAGTAGCGGTTAGGGCACTCATTTTGGAGTCGACAAAATAAGTTAAAGCGTGGAAAAGAAACGGTGCCGTTCCAGCCAAACTAAACACTGAAAGTAAATTGACACGATAGCCAATATCACCGAAGGGTAAGTATGTAAAAATATGGGCAATGAGGATATATAACGGATAACCCGGCGAATGCACAATGCCCAATTCTTTAGCGGCAATTGAAAATTCAGCGCTATCAAAATTGAAAAAAGTTGGGCACATAGTGCGCAACAACACCAGCCCACATAAACCAAAAAGAAGGGCACCCCAGCCAAGGTTCTGTCCCTTTTTCATAAAATATACCTTTTGCGCAAATTAATTAGAGAGAGTGATAATAGCACAAGCCAGCTTTATTCTTGTTGTATAGAATTTGTCTGGAAAAGATTTTTCATGAAATATTTCCCCACGTGATCCGTTGTGTATGTGCATAATAATTATGGATGACATTCTGTTTAGAGGAGAAACTATGTCTAAATCTAAAATTGTAACGCTGGCCGGGATTTTTATTGTCATGCTGTTGGTGTCAACAAGTTTACCGTATGGCCCTTTCAATTGGCATCAAGTTGAAGATGCTTTTGGTGCCTATGGTAGTGATGGCCGCGCCGGAATGGGCGTTGTTGTCGAAGATGCAGTTATTTACTGGGCACCGGCTGAAGGTAAATCAACAGAGCCACCTGTTGTGATTCCGGCGGGCAAGACAGTTATTGTATTCAATGAAGCAAATGGTTTTTATCGTATCCAATGGGCTGAATCTCATGTATGGGTCTTGAAAGATACCATTTCTTTAGAATAATTGTCGGCGAACACTCCTTGATACAAAGCGGGCTATTGATTAGTCCGCTTTATATTTTCTGATGATCATAGCGAAAGTGCTTTACATGCCTAAATTGTTTAATCCCCGCACAAAATTGTTGTTCCTTTCTTTAGACCGATTACAAATTTTGCTTCTCGCCCTCATTATTTTGACAATCCCGACGGGCTTTCGGCAATATGTTTTTCTCTACCAGCCATCGTATCTATGGCAAGATGGTACCCAAACCAATGTTTTCCCTGAATTTCGTGGTATCGTACTTTTTTTGGCAGATTATTTTGTTTTTAGCTTGGTGATACTGAGTTTGGTGCGTGTCATTTTTGATAAACGGTTTCGCAAGAACCTGTCTACTTTTATTGAGGAACTGTTTACCCAATATAAGATTGGCGGGTGGTTAGCATTAGCGCTGTGGGTTTCGGTCAGTGGTTTCTGGGGAGCCTTTCCCCGTTTAGCCCATTACAGTGGATTTTTAATATTTTTGGATTTGGGTATCGCGATCTTGATCGCCTATTTGGCGAGCCAAGATTATTTGAAGTGGATTGCCTTGGCCTTTGTCCTAGGCTGTGTTGGTCAAAGTTTGATTGCCATTGCCCAAATTATCAATGGCGGCTCGCTTGGCCTAGATTGGCTTGGCGAAACGAATTGGCATTGGAGCCCCAATTTAACAGATCCCGCGCTAGCCTCTGTGCATGGCCTCAGAGCTAATGGCTTAGCGGTTAATCCCAATAATTTAGCAGGTTATCTTGTTGTCGGTTTATGGGCTGGTAGATGGTTACGTGCCACACTGCATCATAAACTTCTAAAAGCAGTCCTCAACGGAGCCTTAGGAATCATCATCTTAGGTTTGTTGGCGACAGTTTCACGCAGTGCCATCGTTGCTTGGGTCATGGTAAGTTTAGTAATCTATATATTTAGGCAACAATCTCTACCCACATTTAAGATTCCATCTCTACGAACCATGCTATTCATCAGCGCCATTGTTCTTATATTCGTGCTGTTAGGGTGGTCGGATATTGTGGGAACACGATTCAGCTATACCACATTGAGCAATGATTTAGCGACCCGTAATTTTCTCGAAGACGACACCATGCAGGTCTTGCAAGAACACTGGTTACTGGGTGTTGGCGCTAATAATGTCATGCTTAAAATCGCCTATCTAAATCCCCTCGATGAAAAATTATTACTGCCGATTCACAATGTTTACTTACTCATCTGGGCCGAGGTCGGCCTCATTGGGTTAGGTCTATTTATTTTTGCTATTGGCGCATCTCTCAGGCAGATAAAGCGGGACGCATCTATATTTTGGATAGGGGCCGTGTTCAGCTTATTGCTGATTATGTTGGTGGATTATTATTTGTGGGGTGACTATCCTTCACGCCTGATGTTTTTTATTGTACTAGGTGCATTTTGGGAGAGACAGTCGAGTCGTTTAGCCGACCAAGAATCACAAATAGCTAGCATAACATGAGAACAAATAAGAACACTGCTCTATTGCTGATTGATTAAATTATTTGGTTATCTTATCCAGCGTTATAATCAAGCGGTAAGTTTTGCTGGAAGGAATATCTTTATGCCGTATGTTGTTGCATATTATCATTTTATCTGGGCAACTTATCAACGCACGCCAACCATTACCCCGGAGATTGAACCCGTTTTATATGATTCCATACGTTATAAATCCGATAAACTCGCTTGCCCGATTATGGCCATGAATAGTACGCCGGATCATATTCATGTTGCAGTTAGTCTTTCCCCGCAAATTGCGCCTGCCGACTGGGTCAAGAATGTTAAAGGACGTTCGTCACGAATTATAAGTGAACAATTCCCTGACACTGACGAAGTTTTTAAATGGCAACGTAGCTATCGGATGCTAACATTTGGTCGGAAACAAGTTCCCTTTGTTGTCAAATATATTCAAGATCAGAAAATTCACCATGCGACAGGTAAAGATTTGATCCCATATATGGAACGAATTGATGATTAATACACTCAAGCGGCGTAAAAACGTGACGAGATTAACTTAGCTGAATTTAAATAATGCTGTAGACTAAAGTCCACAGCTATTAGAGAAGCCAAGTACGCTGAAGCGCACTACGGAGTGTCGCATAACCCAACCATTTTGATGTTTCCTGCAAATGCGGAACTAGCCAAAGGTATTTAATCAACAACTCGCGTATTGAAGTGTGCTTTAGCGTACTTTGA
>JBNLCD010000231.1:0-8226 GCA_050303635.1 Anaerolineae bacterium | reverse complement strand
CAAGCCGTTGAACCGGAAGCGGTCAAGGGATCGGGTGGCAAGCAGTTGGTGGACGTGATTGCCCTGGTGCGCCACGCCATCGACCCCAACCAGCCGCTTTGTCCCATCGGGATGACGGTGGCACCAGCACGCGTATAACCTTCATGGAAAAGTAAACCTGCGGGAACCATGTGATAGGCAAAACAATTCATGATAATATCGCCGGGACCGTAACCAATTCTGCTTAAGATCCTAGCTGAATTATTTAGACTGAAATCATCGTGGGTATCGAAAAGGGGACCCGGTGAAAGAAAAACGGTATCAATTTCACTTAAGGGAACCGCGAGCCACCCACCAAAGGGCGGATTTTCTTGTTGTAAACGAATCAGTTCATCTTTAGTGGTAACAGGAACTTGCTGGAGATCGGCAACTGATTGAATATCAGCGGGGGATAACCCGGCATCATCAAAAAGTTGTTTGACAGCAGGGGCGTTGGCATAAGCGTACTGCACCTGCTCGGCTAGACGTTGATCTTTTGACACTAAATTGTCTCCTTCAAAATGTACCGATAAATCTATATTTGTTTAAGATAGCCAGCGCTTGCGCCGCTTATAGTGTTTCACATTGCGGTAACTCTTGCGCTCTCCAACTTCGCTAAGACCTAAATAAAATTCGCGAACATCGGCATTTTCTACTAAATCTTTGGGAGCACCATCAAGCACGACACGCCCATTTTCCATGATATAGGCATAATCGGCAACACTTAGCGCTAAATTCGCATTTTGTTCCACTAGCAGAATGGTGGTTCCTTGTTCTTTATTAATGCGCACAATAATTTCAAAGATTTCGCGAACCAGCATAGGCGCTAGACCGAGAGATGGCTCATCGAGGAGGATAATATCAGGGGAAGCCATCATGGCCCGCCCAATGGCTAACATTTGTTGCTCACCACCGGACATATACCCTGCTTTTTGATGCTGGCGTTCTTTTAGACGGGGGAAGAATTCATACACATTTTGAATGAGGCTACGGACCTGAAGCGGGTTATTTTCGGTAAATCCACCCGCGCGCAGGTTTTCTTCGACGGTGAGGTGTTCAAAAACACGGCGACCTTCCATAACTTGAAAAATGCCTTTTTTAACGATTTTGGAGGCATCTGAGTTTTGAATGGTCTTGCCTTTATAAATAATTTCGCCATCCGTGACCGCGCCATTTTCGGGTTTAAGTAAACCCGAAATTGCTTTAAGGGTGGTGGTCTTTCCCGCGCCATTGGCCCCTAAGAGCGCCACAATCTGGCCTTCTTTGACGGTAATCGACAGCCCTTTAAGCACTAAAATCACGCGATTATAAATAACTTCAATATTATTCAGTTCCAAAATAGTTTCAGGCATCAGATTTTGATCTTTCATAAACTATTTTGGGGATGGCAGTAGCCCGCCATCCCCAATTTACTAATTAAGCTTTCTATCCGGCGTCTTCTTCAGCCATGTCTTCATCGCTCATGTCGTCGCCCATATCATCACCCATCATGTCAGCGCGGAGATCAATAACGCCATCACTGGATTCAACCCAAACGCCATCTTCAACAGTGTAAATGGCCAAGGCGCGGTTGCCGCGATGATCTTCAGTAGTGTAGGTGATTGGAGCGGCAATGCCACCACTCTCAAAGCCTTCGAGAGTTTCCAAGTTAGCTTTGATATTGGCACCCGTAATTTCTTCACCGTTCACAATCGTGAGACGAATACCTTCAGCCATCGTAGCCATCGTCCACCAACCTTGGGTGTAGTGGAGACTTGCTTCTTCGAGGCTAATGCCTTCCATACCATCCAAATATTCAGCAGGAACTGCTTGGCCTTCGAATTCAACGGAAGTGGGGCCAAATGGCAACGCACCGAACATACCTTCGGAAGCCTCACCTGCACCAGCTACGACGAGTTCATCAGCACACCAGTTCAAGCAACCAACTTGGACAAATTCCAAGAGGCCGAGGTCATTGAGGTTACGGAGTAACAAAGCGGCCGGGGTAGATACATTTTGAATAACGATGTGGGTTGCGCCTGCATCAACAACACTGGTGGTAATTTCAGCATCATAACTGCTTGCGCCACCGGGCATAGCAACATTACTAAAGGCGATACCATGTTCTTCAGCCCAAGCGGCACCATCTTCTACTGGAGAAAGACCAAAGGGGCTGTCGTGATGGAAGACAACAACGTTCATTTCATCAGCACCGAAGCCTTCAGCTTCCCATTCGGCCAACATGTGTTGCAACATAATAATGAGTTGATCAGAGTAGCTGGTGCCCACCAAGAAGTTGTAGGGTGCATCTTCAGCAATACCTAATGGTGCAGAATAGGAAGCTGACATGAAGGGGATTTCATCTTCAGCAATCCGACCACGCAAAGCTTCGGTATCACCTGTGCCCCAACCTTGGAATGCCACAACACCTTGGCTCACAAAGTCGATGTAAAGATTTTCGGCGGTTTCGACATTGTAGGCATAATCTTGGGAGATTAATTCGATTTGATGGCCTTCAATGCCACCATTTTCGTTTGCCCATGAAACATAATCTTGGATACCTTTGGCATATAATTGACCAACGTCAGACGTTGGACCGGTTAAATCAAAAATAGCGCCAATTTTGATAGGTTCCATATCATCTTGGGCGACCGCGGCGGGGGTGGCAGTACTGAGACTGCTGAGCATCATGATCACCACAATAATAAGGGCAAGTACTCTCTTCTTATTCATGGGGAAAGTATCCTTTCGCATATGAGTTTAAACATTTTTTACTTAATAACGGCGATAAATTTATTTACTCAATAAGCAATGCCTCCTTCATACTCAATCCAATATGATTAGCAAATTTGGATAGTAGACAGCCCCCTACACGTTATTGGCAAAGAGGCTGGAATGTAGTGTAGCGTGTAGGGGATGGGCTATAACCCGCTGTCATCAAGGTGATGTCACGTCAATAACTAAACGGCCACAGTCTGAAATAGGCTTTCACATCTTTCCAGAGTTTGGTGATACCTTCCGGTTCAAAGACCAATGTTAGGATAATGGCCGAGCCAAAGGCGGCTTCACGAATGAATGGTAAGTAGAGATCGAAATTTGAGGCTGAAAGCCAGCCGTGATCGGTGATATATGAGCCGAGTTCCCGCAAAATTTCCGGCAAGAGTTTAATGAAAGTGGCCCCATAGATTGCCCCAGCCACCGAACCCAAGCCACCGATAATAATCATGGCGAGGTATTCAATGGATACGGCAATGGTAAAGCGCTCAAAGCTAATATTCGTACTATGGACAGCCGTTAATCCACCCGCCAATCCCACAAAAAATGATGAGATACCAAAGGAAAGCAATTTATAGCGGAAAACGTTGACACCCATCACAGATGCGGCAATGTCTTGGTCACGAATGGCAACGAAGGCCCGACCAATATGGGTGCGGAACAGATTGGTGGCCAACAAAGTGACGACAATTAATATAAGAGCCGCAATGATATAGAAGGTGATTTCACTGTTATTGAGTTTATTGCCGAAGACAATTGCATCCGGCATATTGAGCTCACGCGCTTGACCATTTACTTCACCATCAATGGGGTCCCAACTCCGAACAACCCAGCCGACAATCTGTTGTGCGGCGAGCGTTGCCACTGCCAGATATAAGCCTTTCAGCCGTAAAGATGGAATACCAAAGAGGGCACCGAAAACAGCGGTAATTAGAGCCGCTAAAAACACGGAGAGCCACCACGGGAGTCCGTAAAAACTCATCAATAGTCCGGTAGCATAAGCGCCAACTGCTAAGAAAGCACCTTGGCCTAGACTAATTTGGCCGGTGTAGCCAACCAAAATATTTAAGCCAATTGCGCCAATGGCGGCAATTAAGATGGTGTTAGCAATACGCAGTTCACGGTCAGTCGCCATTAGCGGAAAGACAATGAGTAATATAAAAACGAGTACAATCCGAAGCCGTTGCCACGTGGTAGGGCGCAACTGCATGTCAGAACGATATGTTTCATGAAAAACGCCACATTGGGATGCCATGCAATTACTCCTTAAACACGCTCAATGACTTCTTTACCGAATAAGCCATAAGGGCGGAACATCAAAATAACAATAAGGACCAAATAGGAAATAACTTCTTTGGTTGAGGCGGCAGGCACAATGACACTCACATTTTCTTTGAGCCACGGATCGAGATAACCGACTGCATAGTTTTCGAGCAGACCGATAATTAAGCCCCCAATCACGGCCCCGACAATCGAGTCGAGCCCGCCGAGAATGATCACAGGAAACGCGCGTAAACTCTTACTGGGGATGTCAATATTTGCGCCAGTCCCAATATCACCAAGTAGTACGCCGGCGACCCCGGCAAGGATGGCGGCACTTCCCCAGACAATCGCAAAAATTTGTTGCACGCTAATACCCATACTCAAAGCGGCTTGCTGATCATCTGCCGTCGCGCGCATTGCAATACCATGTTTACTGTATTTAAACAGGGCAATCAAAATGATAATGAAAACAATCGCGACAATAGCCAAATAGATATTCTCGTATTTAAAAGCGAAGGGTGGGAACTTGCCATTAGCAAAATATTGATAGTTACCGGAGGCGAGTTCGTTATAGAGACCTGTATCTTTTGGGATTAATTTGCTGAACAGCGGCAAAAATCCGTCTGATAAATTCGTATCGTCTTGTTGCCAGTTGACGGCTTGATTTTTCCATTGCAAGCCGACGAGAGCATGTAATACATTACTCAAGCCAATGGTAACCATAATCACCGAGATAATCGGCTCACCAATGAGCGGGCGAAGAATGAGACGTTCCACGAGCAGACCAAGTGGAATAAGCAACAGGGCAGAAATAATCAGGCTTACGGTAAGTGAATAATTATAGCGTAAGATGATTTCAGCAAAAAGATAGGCCCCGACCATCATCAGTTCGCCGTGAGCAAAATTGATGACGTCCGTAGATTTATAGATGAGGACGAGTCCTAAGGCAATTAGCGCTAATAAGAAGCCATCGCTCAGGCCCTGATAGGTCAGTTGATAGAATTTACCCGGACTTTCTTGGGCAAGGGGCTGGAACCAACGGAAAATAAGGACAATACCCGTCAACAAAATGAGGGTAGAGAGATAGTCTAAAATGCTTTTTGATTGGAAATAGCGCGGGACATCTTCTTGGAGTTGATTGTAAAATTCGCGCCGGAGATAGCCTTGGCTATAAAGATAGCTGACAATCCAGCCAATAAAGCTGAAGACTAAAGCTAAGATACCTAACAAATATTGTTCGTTGGTGCTATAGAATCCAGTCAAGGCATCCATCACAACCTGCCGGTCAGCCGGACGACGGGGATGGTAGGGAAGTTCTTCGTAGCCTTGCCAATCAAGGAAACTAAAGGACTGCCATAAACCGGGGAACAAGAAGACAATGATGGTTAGGGATAGGGCGGCTAAGAAGAAAACTTCGCCGCGCAGTCGATTGGTAGCATACATGCCTACTAACAACATCAATAATAAACTGCTGAAGGGAATGAACCACAAAAATTGATCGACAAAACGCGGTTTATCTTTACCCGCTGTAGCGCGTGAAATATCTAAGGTTGGGACATCTTCATTCGTGCCACGGAGCAGTTCCCAAGCCGTGATGCTGATAGGTTTTGTGTCGGCATCGAATTCACTACGAATGAGGGGGTGCAAGGTGGCGAGTTTTTCTTGCACATCTTCATCGCCCGTCCCAAGGACGCAACAATCGATAGTGACTTTTTCATCATAGAGTTGCGCGGCATCAATTTCGACCCAACTGGCGGTGAAGAAACTGACCAACATTGCAATTGCCAGCAAACCAATGATGCCACTGCCAATATACCTAAATAGATTACTGTCTATAAATGCTTCGATTTGATTCGAAGGGATGATAGATCTTTTTTGCATCATTATCCTCGTAATAATAAGTAACCTGCCAATTTAAGCGTGCTCCCTGAAACTGGGGTGTGGTTTCAGCGCTTTAAGCATGGGCAGATTCGGTTGTTAAATGGTCAATTTTTAACGTTACATTGAGAGTCGCTGTACGGCCATCTTGATACGTGATGGTGGACTCAATGTCCAAACTATCTTTATCGCTGTACAAGCCATCGATAATTTCACGATAGTTTTCATTGATATAACGCCGCCGCACTTTACGGGTCCGCGTAAGCTCAGCATCATCCGCATCCAATTCTTTATGAAGTAAGAGGAAGCGTTGGACTTGGGCCGCCTCTGGTAAATCGTTATTGGTACGGAAAAATTCTTGGCGAATGAGCTCGTAAACCTGTGGTTTCTGGGCTAAATCGGTATAAGTGGTGTAATTAATTTGATGATCTTCAGCCCATTTCCCCACATTGCCAAAATCAATATTTACAAAGGAGGTCACAAACGGCAAATCGTTACCGCCGAAGACGACAGCTTCACGAATATATTGGCTAAACTTGAGTTTATTTTCGATAAAGAGCGGTGAGAATTTTGTGCCATCGTGCAAGGTCATTACATCTTTGGCGCGATCAATCACAATAAGATGATTATCTTCATCGAAATAGCCCGCGTCGCCGGTGTGTACCCAACCGTCAGGCGTCAATGTTTCCGATGTGGCTTCGGGATTATTGTAATAACCAGTGAAACACATGGGGCCGCGTGCTAGGATTTCGCCCGATTCAGCAATATCGAGTTCCACACCGGGCATGGGGAGCCCCACTGTTTGGAATTTGATATCGCCGTCTTTATGCACCACACAAATGCCTGTGGTTTCAGTTTGGCCATAACCTTGTTTGAGGTTGATGCCAAGGGCATGAAAGAACCGGAACACATCCGGTCCAAGCGCGGCCCCACCGGTATAAGCCCATTTGATATAACGTAAACCAAGTTGGTCACGAATACTGGTGTAGACAGTCCATTGCGCAAGACGCTCTAATATTTTTTCAGGACCGGTGAGTTCTTCTTTGTCAAAACGCTTGTTGGCGATATGATAACCAAATTTGAGAGCACGCTCATAAAATTTACGTTTAACCCACACCGTATCGGAAATTTTGACTTGAACTTGACTGAGTAAACTTTCCCAAATACGTGGCGGGGCAAAGATGATGCGAGGACCAATTTCGCGTAAATCAATTTGGGTGGTTTCAGATGACTCCGCAAAACTCAACGCAAAACCAGCTTGCATCCCACAGGCCACGGAAATCATTTGTTCACCAATCCAGGCCAAGGGCAAGAAAGAAATAAACTGGTCATCGTGGCTAAAGGGGTCAAAAGCAAGTAGACCGTGGCCCATCGCCATAAGATTATTATGGGTGATTTGGGCAACCTTGGGCTTGGAGGTGGTCCCGGATGTGGTCGACAAAATAGCAATATCTTCGGCTTTACCCTGATCGACAGATTGGTCGTAGAAATCAGGATTTTGAGCATGAAATTCAGCGCCTAACGCTTCGACATCAGGGAAGGTGATCAAGTAATCTTCAGTGTAGTGGCGTAAACCTTTGGGATCGTGATAAATCACTTTCTGAATGCCTGAAACTTGATCCCAGATTTCAATGATCTTATCGACCTGTTCCTGATCTTCCACGATCAAGAATTTGAGATTGGCTTGGGACACAATATAGTGAACTTCTTCCGGCGTTGAGTCTTGATAAATCCCCAATGAAGCACCGCCGAGCGATTGAGCAGAGAGCTCAGTGATGACCCATTCGGGGCGATTATCGCCAACAATGCCGACAAAATCACCGCGCCCAAAGCCCAATTGATGGAGGCCAAGGGAAAAATTGCGGACACGTTCAAAATACTGTTGCCATGTGAAAGCTTGCCAGATGCCAAAATGTTTTTCGCGAAGGGCAACCAAATTACGAAAACGGTTGGCATTTTCCCGGAGTTGTTTGGGTAGGGTATCAATTGTCATTGTTTAGCCTCCGACCACGCCATGATCTTGGCCAAGATAGGCGCGAATCACATCTGGGTTGGCGCGGACTTCGTCAGGAGTACCGATGCCAATTAAGCGACCAAAATCAAGGACGGCCACTCGATCTGAAATATCCATGACAACGCCCATATCATGTTCTATTAAAATGATCGTGATGTCCAACTCCTCGTTGATGTCGATGATAAAGCGGGCGATATCCTCGGTTTCCTCGACATTCATGCCGGAAGTGGGTTCATCAAGCAGCAATATTTTTGGCTCCATCGCCAACGTGCGCGCAAGATCCACTCTTTTTTGCAGGC
>JBNLCD010000230.1:0-8260 GCA_050303635.1 Anaerolineae bacterium | reverse complement strand
CAGATAAAACAAAGACCGGTTTACCTGTGGCGGCGATTTCATCAACGAGCTTAAACGATTCTTCAGTTGTTAAATCTTGGGGCGTTAATTGATCTGCAATGGTAATTCGACGACAGTGAATACACTTTAAGTTACAGCCAGCAGTTGTTTCCCAAAATACTAAACGGGGTGGTGGGTAAGACATAAAACCACTTTTCCTCACTATTTTTATTAAACACCATAACCTTGATAGCTTATTTATAAACTGAAGGAGAGTTTCTGTTGAGTGAAATATGTCATATGTGTGGTTGCCAAATATAATAAATCGCAAAAATTTCTCAATAATTAGAGGAATCTTGTTATTAGATTTGCGAGATAAGTTTTTAGCGGTTTTAATTGATGAATAAGAGATGCCACCTACAGGATTAAATGCCGATTATGTTGCAACGTTTAGCTTTAGCTTTAAATGTACGTCCTGAAGAAGGGCGACTGGTCACCTTATTGTTGATTCATTCCGCCTGTTTAGGCATGGCCAATATTTTTATGGGTACGGCGAGTAATGCCCTTTTTATTCAAGAATATGGTGCCGAAAGTTTGCCATATATTTATATTGCGGTTGCCATTGTGGTGAGTGTGATTGGGTCGCTGTATGCGCGCATGGAAGCAAAGTTGCCGTTTAGCTTATTGCTCATCGGGAATCTGGCAACTCTGCTCGCTGGAATTCTTATTTTGCGCGTGGCTTTATTTAGTGAAGTTAGCGCGGTTATTATTGTCCTCCGAATTTGGATGGATGTCATTTGGATTTTGTCGAGTCTTGAGTTCTGGGGCTTGGCCGGACGATTATTTGATTTGCGTCAGAGTAAACGCCTCTTTGGGTTGATTGGGTCGGGTGATATTGCCGCCAAAATTGCGGGTGGCTTCTCGGTCACGGGTGTTGTCGCGTTGATCGGGACGAAAAATCTGCTTTTTGTTTCGGCGGCTGGACTGGGCTTGTCGCTGTTTTTATTGACGATCATTATTGGTGTGTTTGGGAGTAATCTCAAGGCCGCCCCAGAACCACCCACCACGACAAAAAAAGCCTCATCTCAGCCAGCCTCATTTTTTAAGAGCAAATATGCATTACTGATTTTTGGGTTATCGGCCTTATCGTATCTGGTGCTGTATTTTGTAGACACTGCATTTTTTAGTCAGGCGCAAAAACAGTTTCCGGATGCAGAACAATTAGCCAGTTTTATCGGGTTCTTCTTCGCCACAGCGAATATCGTTTCATTGATTGGTCGGCTCTTTATTTCGGCACCGCTGATCAATCGGTATGGACTTTTAGCAGGGCTACTCTCTCTGCCCGTTTTGCTGGTGGTAGGTGGCGTCGCGGTCTCAGTGATGGGAAGCTTGGGAGCCGCGCTAGCTGTTGTTTTCTGGTTGACGACTCTTTCCAAATTATTTGATGCTTCGATTCGCTATTCGATTTATCGGTCGGCGTCGCTCATTTTGTATCAACCGTTGGCGAGGGAGCAACGCGGTCAGATGCAAACGACCGTGGAAAGTATTGTCGAACCCGTGGCGGCAGGTGTGGCCGGTTTAGCGCTGGTCTTCTTGATTGGGACATTGGGCTTTGGGTCCGTTGAACTCTTTTATATTGCGCTGGCACTTATGACGGGCTGGTTAACCATTATTTTCGTATTGAACAATGAATATACACGGGTCATGGTTAACGCGCTAAATAAGCACCGTATCTCGATGCACGATATTGATTTGGTGGATGCTTCGAGTGCTTCAATTTTGAAAGAACATATTCGCAACGGTAAACCGGGCGAAGCCGTGTATGCGCTCAATCTGCTCGTGGATATCGATTTTGAAGACTTGCCGGATGTTCTGCGTGAAACACTCGATCACCGTCATGTTGATGTGCGTAAAGAGGCCTATCGGATTATTGAAGCGAATCAAATTGATGATGTGCTTGATATCGTTCGAGAAAAAGTTCATCACGAAACGGATGAAAGTCTGAAAGCACTGGCTATTCAAACTTATGCCGCCATTGGTGACGAGGATATCATCGAAGAGATTGAACCCTTCTTGAATAATGAAAATCATGTTATTGAGCAAGCCGCGCTCGTGGGATTGTTGCATGGGGGCGGTATTGAAGGGATTATGCTCGCCGGACAACGGTTATTTGCTTTGATGGATGCGGAATCCGAAGACAAACGTATTTTGGCGGCGAATGTTATCGGAGATGCGCAAATCAACGGTTTGCATCGTCCATTACGCCGTTTGCTTGATAATGAAGAAGATGCGGTTAAGCGGGCGGCAATTATTGCGTCAGGTAAATTACAATCGCATAAATTATGGCATCGGCTTATTCCGTATTTGGGTAAACCACGGTTGGCTAATCATGCGGTAAATGCGTTGGTACAAGGTGGCGAGGATGTTCTGCCCATTATCGAAGACGCCTGGAAACAATATGAGTTTAAAGATCGTGTTTTAGTGCGACTTGTCCGCGTCGCGGAGCGTATTCATGGCAAAAAAATGACCGCTTTCTTGCGTGAAAAACTACCGGATTCGCGTGAGGCCATGCGTTTGCCTATCTTGCGCGGTTTGGTTCTGCAACACTATGTCGCACCGGAAAGCGAACATGGCGAATTGCAAAATCTGATTGAGGCGGAATTAGAAGATGCAACATGGACGTTTACTAGCCTTGTGGATGTCACCAAAGGTGCCAATGTTGATTTAATCCGAAATGCATTACGGCATGAATTATCGCGTAATCATGAGCGAATTTTCTTGCTACTCTCTTTTATGTATGACCGCGAGACAATTCTCAATATCTGGAACACTTTCCAAGCGCGGCAAGCCGATACACAGCGCCAAGCCTATGCGCTTGAAATTTTGGACACTCTTTTGCCTAAAGACATAAGTCGGCAGGTTATTCCGCTTTTGGACGAGAGTATTTCGGATGAAGAACGGTTGGGGAATCTCAAACAAATTCATCCGCAAGAAAGCTTGTCACTTGTGGAGCGGTTGCAGAGCATCATCACCGGCGATGCGGACATTGTGCATCCGTGGACCCGCGCGTGCGCTATCTATACACTCGCGGAAATGGATCATAAGGCCTCAATACCCATTATTGGACAAGCCCTAAAATTACCGTCGTCGGTTGTGCGTGAAACCGCTTTGCTGGCGCTCAACAAAATGTCTGATGCAGATTCCAAAGAAGTTATCGAGCATCTTATTGAGGAATCAAATACGCACGTCATCAGCCTCTATAAATATGTGACAACTAGCCCCGAGGATAAAATTATGCTATCAACCATTGAGAAAGTCTTTGCGCTGAAATCAACGGAAATTTTTGCCGGAACGCCTGAAGAAGCCTTGATTGCGGTGGCAGATATCATTGAAGAAGAAGAAGCTTCACCAGAACAGCTTATTTTTGAAAAAGATACTGTGGGTAACTGCATGTATATTGTTTATCATGGCAAAGTCCGCATTCATGATGGCGATAAAGTTTTGGTGGTACGTGAAGCGGGCACTGTATTTGGCGAGATGAGTTTACTCGATACAGAGTTGCGCTCAGCGTCAGCTACGGCGGAAGATGAAGTTTTGTTATTACGACTTGACCAAGAACCGTTTTATGAGTTAATGGCTGAATCGTTAGAAGTGTCACGCGGCGTGATTCAAATGTTGACCCATCGGTTACGTGAAACGACGAAGCAGTTGAGTTCGACGGAAGAGATTAAAGTTAAGGGGTAGGCGTAGGTAAATTACAAACCTTCCATCCTAACGGGCGAGGCGTGTCTCGTATACATCCAGGCAAACTTTGCTTATCAAGATAAGCGGAAAAATACATAGATTTTTCCCTACCAGTGGCCAATTTAATTTGTATCTTTTTGGCGCTGACTAGCTAACCCAATATAGTTGAAATATCGACTTTGAATTACAAATTTCGGTATAGCAGATGGGTGACATTACTGGTCGGGTGGCATCTGGGTAGATCTTAAACCCTTATGTGAGTCTGTGTCTAAGAAGTATACCTCGCCTCCTCATTTGTTGTTTTAGGCCATATCTAATGCGGGGCATCTTGCCACAATTTGACGCCCGACTTGGTGGTGATTTTGACTTTGACGGGTGTCTCATCGTGCGGAAATTCAAAGACTATCCAACCCGAAAAACTCGCGCCCCCAATCGCATCATCGCCGCCAAGACGGGGACTGGTGTGCGCGGGAGCTTCTTTCCATTCGTTGCCCGCTTCATCATACAGATAGAAATTGAAATCGTGCGTGGTGCAACGGGTTGAACCATCTTTTTTGCAGTCGATTTGCGCCCAGATGAGGAGATATTCGGTTCCAGCAATGGGGTCATCATTAATGGGGCTCATCTCCATAACATCAATTGTGGCCGGAAAGCGGAGATTACTCAACGTAATATCGAAATCTTCAAATTTAACGGTTTGGCCAGCGCCAATTGGATCAGTTTCGGCACCGTGGCCACCATTTGCTTTTTCGGCATCTTTTTGGTTTTGAGCAAGGCCAATTCCCAATATTAATACAAAGCCAGCAATTAGAATAACCACACCACCGAGACAACCCAAACAGCCCAGACAACTAAAGAGAAAGAAACGATTGGGTTTAGACGATGATTGCGTTTGAAGTTGTGTCATGAGTTCCCCGCTCCTTTTTTCATTGATAGGCTCGTTATTATTCCTTACGTAATTAGCCGTTCAGGGGTCGCAAGATTTGGGTGGTCATTGAGAGTTTATAACGGAGCTGATGATGATACGGAGTATTTTTTGACTACCCCCTCCGGCCTGCGGCCACCTCCCCCAAACACAGAGGAGGCGGGCTTGAGTGTACTCCATTCTCACCCATGTATAGGGAAGATGATGCGTTAGCGACAGAGGGGTTACCCTTTAGTTCAAAAACATTGTCCGCTCTTTACGAGTCCGATGACCGCGTATAAAACCATACTTTAGTATCTACAGTTTGGCGAAGGAGATTGCTATGCTGAAAGTGTTCACGAGAAGTTTCGCATGTTGCTAGCTATAGCGGGGTTTCTTGTGAGCCAATCATTTTAAAACAGGAGTGTGAGAACATGACACAAGCAAAAAATTTATTAGTATCCAGCGAATGGTTAGCCAATCATCTAGACGATGAACAAGTCCGGATTTTTGATTGCAGTGTGGGCTATGATTTTAGTCCGACAACCGGCTTAAAAATGCGCAGTGCACGGGCTGAATATGAAGTAGAACATATCCCCGGTGCCGCTTTCTTGGATACGTACACAGATTTATCCACCCATGATGAAGCAATGTTTACTCGATTGGTTCCCGAAAAATTGGCGGAGACTGTCGCGACGGCAGGCGTCGGGGATGAGCATCATATTGTGCTCTATAGCAAGCAAGAAATTAGTTGGGCGACACGTGTCTGGTGGATGTTACGGGCGAATGGGTTTAAGAATATTTCCGTTTTGGATGGCGGATTACCAAAATGGAAAACGGAAGGACGTGCAGTGATAAGTGGTGTTGAAGCCTATCCTGAAACCACCCATACTGCTCAACCCGATGAAGCATTTTGGGCGGACAAAGAAGAAGTTTTACGCGAAATTGATAATGGATCTGTCTGCACGATTAATACGCTAGGCCGCGAAGATTATTTAGGCGAGGTGAACGAAGACTGGCGCTGGAAAACTTATGGTAGGAAAGGGCGTATTAAAGGAAGTGTCAATTTGCCTTCTGTCAATTTAACTGGCGAAGACGGCACGTTTTTAGCACCGGATGCCTTGCGGGAAGCTTTTCAAGATATTGGAGCCCTCGATAAAGAGCGGGTGATTTGTTATTGTGGCGGGGGGATTGCCGCAACCACAAATGCTTTTGCGCTGTATATGCTTGGTCATCCAAGTGTGGCGGTCTATGATGGGTCGTTGCATGAATGGGGCAATGATGAAACGTTGCCAATGGAAGTCGGCGAGAACATCACACAGCCTACCATTTAAGAACAAACGGGCCACAGCATGCTGTGGCCCGTTTTAGTTTATTGACGCTATTTATTCTTCTTCGGAGTCGTCTTCTTCTTCATCAATAACCGCAAATGGTTCAGCGGCGGCGGTGATGTCGTTCGGTAAGGCATCGAGTCGTAACCACGTGCGCCCCACCCGAAACAGTGTGCCGGGGGGAACTGAAATGCGATCACCCTCTTTAACACGCTCGTCATAAACAAAGGTCCCATTGCGACTGCCCATGTCTTCGATCCAAAATTCTTCCCCGGTGAAACCAATATGAGCATGTAACCGTGAAACCTGACTATCGTAATTGATACGAATATCTGAGCCCTCGCGCCGGCCAATGGTGAGCACCATCGGTGAGCGTGATGTGGGATTTGTTACCGCGAAACTTAGACTTTCGCCGTCGCGGGGACCACTCATCATCGTAATCGTAAGTTTATCTAACATCCGATATTTATCTCCCTAAGTTGACGACTGCGAAGACAAAAGGACAACCATAATTACTAAACCAATCGTAACGAGAATGGGCACAATAATCCAGTCTTGCATGCGATTGACATCTTCAATTTTCGGCTCAGGAACTTGCCCATACGGCACATCGATGCCAGTTATCTTCAATTCAGGGCAAATAAACCACGACAAGATAATCCCACCAAGCATCCCGCCAATATGCGCGGCGTTGTCGATACGAGACGATAACGAGAAACCGAGCAAGATATTGAAAGCACCCCAGAAGACCATTTGCATGACACGTCGTTCAGCACCTTTGCCGTAGAGATGGCGGTGGTGATAGAAATACACGCCGAGGGCACTGAAAATTGCAAAAATCGCACCAGAAGCCCCAATGGAGGGCGCGTCGGTGTACATATAACTGGCGACTGAACCGGCTAAGCCTCCGATAAAATATATAATGGCAAAGCGAAAATATCCGTAGAGCCGCTCCACTTCACGTCCGAAGTAGTACAGCGCATAGCCATTTAAGGCAACATGTAGAAATTCGAGATGAATAAACATACTGGTAAAGAGACGATAGTATTCACCTTGATCGATAAATTCGTTGATTTTTGCCCATTGTTCAAGAAATAGATTCTGCTGATACACGGTGAGCGTATTGGCATAGATAAATACGAGGGCAATAATTGCCAGAATAACATGGGTCAAGACTGGTTGCACGGTTGGCAATTGAACACGTACTTGGACTTGACGCGGCGCTTGGGCAGGTTCGTTTGGTAACTGATTATCCATTACAACTTCGATTCATGGTTAATTTAATCATCAAAATGTTTGCACTCCTCAGTATAATGAATACTTAGGGAAAAATGCTATGCTTACTCTAGAATTATTTTACTAGGATAGCGCAAAACTGTTTAAAGAATGTTAGTAAGCCTTAGGATGATGTCATGCTTAAAGCAATTCTATTTGATTTAGATGATACCCTGCTCGATTGGAGTGCTTGTCAAATTGATTGGCAAGATGCTTATCAACACCATATGGCGAGTGTGTATCATTATGTAGCCGCGAATAATGGACATCGTCCGCTAGTGGATGTGGATACATTTTTGGAGTTGGCGTGGGGTATTGTCATCGATCGCTGGACGAATGGCCAACGCAACTTTATTGCCCCGAATGTAGCTGATATTCTATTAGAAGTTTTTGAACAGGTTGATGTGCCGCGCGAAGAGTTATCTTTGCCGCATCTTATGGAAGCCTATGGATGGCGCGCGTTTCCAAGAGTCTCAACTTTTCCCGATGTTTATGAGGTGTTGCCGCTTCTCAAATACTATGGACTAAAACTTGGGTTGGTCACCAATGCGGCGCAACCAATTGAAATTCGAGATCGTGAGTTGGAAGCATTTAATATTCGCCAATATTTGGATGATTATGGGCGCGTCACTGCCGCCGATGTGGGCTATTTAAAACCGCATCCCGCTATTTTTAAACGGGCGCTCGATCATTTGAACGTGCGGCCTGATGAAGTTGTATTTGTCGGTGATTCGGTTGAGGCGGATATCGTCGGGGCGCAGAACTTAGCGATGAAAGCCGTAGTGCGGCGTATTCCAGAACGTCTGAGTCAGATGCAATTGATTGAAATTGGCGAAGTAGAACCAGATGGTGTGATTGACACCCTACATGATTTATTACCCTATTTGGATGAATGGTTCCCCGATTGGCGAGGAGAAGCCTAAATGCCTGTTATTAATCGCATTCCGTATCGCAATTTTATTTTGACGGGCCACATGGGTGTGGGTAAAACGGCCATTGGTCGCCGCATTGCGCAAAGTCTGGAAAT
>JBNLCD010000229.1:0-8297 GCA_050303635.1 Anaerolineae bacterium | reverse complement strand
ATACTTCTTCCAGATTTTCAGACATCCGCACAGCGGGTGATCATTTTGTTTTATATGTTGGTGTCTTAACTTCTGCATTTACACCTGTTCTAATTGCACTTACTTTTGCCATTCTTGAATGGTTCCGCGTTTTCTATGGTTCCCGTGCTCTCGGACAAAATGATACACAATCTGCTTTAATTGCGTTTGCCGTGGTTACAGCAAATTTTGTTATCCCTATTTATGCCCTCCGTCAAATTGCAGAACTTGGCTACTTGCCAGTCCGTCAAACTACCTTTCGCGGTATCTTGGGGCGTTTTTGGTTCCGGTTAGTAGGCATTGAAAATGAAACTCAAAAAGACCTCTATCATAACCCAATGCTTAAATTTGCGTCGTTTGTCGTTACGATTACGACGATTGTGTTAGCTATTTATGATTTGGTTCATCCAATTTTATTGCAATTAGTTACAAGTGAATACTCTGAGCCCCTGCTCATATTGATGGTTAAACTTGTCATTGGCGTTGGGTTATCATTTGCTGGGGTCTACTTCCTAAAATCTGCCAGTCATGAAATTGGTGTAAAGATGCACCAATTGGCTCATGATAGTCATTGGACAGATGATAAAGAAACCCAAGTAACAGACGATGGCTTGATTATTCCGGCTGAAGCTAATCCGGCGCATTTTGTAGGCTTTACCCAAGAACAGATAGACACTTGGGAGGAAAACCGGAAAAAAGTTACGAGCGGCAACGGGACGAACTAAAAGAGAAGGTAAAACGTTGTAAACATTGTGGTAAGACTTTTAGATATACACGGGTGAATCAAAAGTATTGTTCGGTCCATTGTCGCCAAAATTTTCATTATCACGAATCTAAGAAAAAATCAAAACGTAACAAAAAAATAGCTTTGGAAGCTTGAAATAAAGCGAAAAATGACATAAAAATTTCGACGCGTAGAACATTAGTTCTATAATAAGGCCTATTATCACGAATCTAATGCATATAAGGTTTGGTAGATATTCAGAAACATATTGAATGATAATCCTCCAATATATTAGCAATATTTCTCCCATCAAATAGCATTATTCATCTTGTAATTCTGGTTAAAATGACACGAATTTTTCCGGATGGCTTGACAATAACCCTATTCCTAGGGTACCTTTTTGCCTGCGAAGCCCTGTTCAGGGGAGTAGTTTAGGCTCATAGCCGAATCCTCATTTTTTCTTCTGCTCAACCGCATTCAACCGTCCGTTATCAGGTTACAGGGTTTATCAAACTTGCATTTATTAGAGTAGCGCGGAGATATTATGCGCCGTTTAGTCATTGTAGAATCACCAACTAAAGCGAAAACCATTCGCAATTATTTACCGAAGGGGTATATTGTCGAAGCCTGTATGGGGCATATTCGTGATCTGCCACCTTCAGCTAAAGAGATTCCAGCGAAATATAAAGATAAAGCTTGGGCACGTTTGGGTGTGGATGTTGAATCAGATTTCACGCCATTGTATGTGGTGCCTACAGATAAGAAAAAAGTCGTCAAGAATCTCAAAGACAAAATCAAAGATGCTGATGAACTTTTACTGGCAACGGATGAAGACCGTGAAGGTGAAAGTATTGGTTGGCATCTCCTTGAAGTCCTCAAGCCCAAAATTCCGATTAAGCGCATGGTCTTCCACGAAATTACGAAAGAAGCCATTCAAGCGGCCGTCGAAAATCCGCGGGATATTGATGAACAATTAGTACGTGCCCAAGAAACCCGTCGTATTTTAGATCGTCTAGTAGGTTATACCGTTTCTCCGTTGCTCTGGAAGAAAATCTCACCGGGACTTTCCGCTGGTCGGGTGCAATCTGTGGCGATGGCTATGCTGGTTGAGCGCGAACTTGACCGGATTAGTTTCCGTTCGGGGAGCTATTGGGATTTGCGGGCAAACTTACTCAAGTCCAAACAACCTTTTACCGCTCTGTTGCAAAAAGTGGGTGATAAGCGCGTAGCAACGGGTAAAGATTTTGACGAAAATACCGGCAAAATCAAGAAGAGTGCGGCTAATAAGGTGCTATTACTTGATGAAAAAGACGCCCAAGTTCTGCGCGAACGTCTCGCGGAGGGTCAATGGGAAGTTGTCGATATCAAAGAGCGGGAACAAAAACGTCAGCCGCCCCCACCATTCACCACCAGTACTCTGCAACAAGAAGCTAACCGCAAATTAGGTATGTCAGCACGCGACACGATGCGAACTGCGCAAAAGCTCTACGAAGAGGGACATATCACCTATATGCGGACGGACTCTGTTAACCTTTCACAAGAGGCCATTACTGCCGCCCGTCAAGCCATTGAAACACGCTACGGTGCAGATTATCTGAGTGATAAACCGCGCCAATATCACACCAAATCTAAAGGTGCCCAGGAAGCGCATGAGGCGATTCGTCCAACGGGCAAACAAATGCCCACGGCGCAAGAACTCGGCTTAGATGGGCGTGGCGAAAAACTCTATGACATGATTTGGAAACGGGCCATTGCGACACAAATGGCTGAAGCATTGCAAAAATTCACCACGGTTACCATTGCGGTTGAAGATGCTCTATTTGATAGTGCCGGCAAGCAAATTTTGTTCCCCGGTTTCTTACGGGTCTATGTCGAAGGGTCTGATGATCCTGAAGCTGAACTTGATGATCAAGAAACGCTATTGCCGATTATGGCGATTGGCGATGTTTTGAATTTGCGCGAATTGGAAGCAATCGGTCATGAAACGAAGCCACCGGCGCGTTTTACTGAAGCATCCTTGGTACAAGCACTTGAAAAAGAAGGTGTGGGTCGCCCGAGTACATATGCTAGTATTATCGGGACCATTCAAGAACGCGGCTATGTGATTAAGCAAAGCAATCGGCTTATTCCGACCTTTGTCGCATTTGCCGTTAATCGGTTGCTCAAAGAACATTTCCCCGATCTGGTAAATACGCAATTTACTGCGGAAATGGAAGCCAAGCTCGACGAAATTGCTGAAGGCGACGTCGATTGGTTGCCTTATCTCAAGGAATTTTATAAGGGTGATCAAGGACTGGAAACGCAAGTCGAAGAGAAATTGAAGTCGATTGATCCGCGTGATATTTATGCGCTGGACTTAGCCGAGATTGCCGCAAAGGTCCGCATTGGTCGTTATGGCGCGTATATTGAGCAAGAAAACGACGAAGTTATCCGCGCTTCGATACCTGATAAAATGGCTCCGGCTGAATTAGATATCGCTGAGGCTGAACGTTTGCTCAAGCAAAAGGATGAAGGGCCGAAAGTCTTTGGCTATCATCCCGACTCAGGTGAACCGATCTATTTGCTCGAAGGTCCATATGGACATTATGTGCAACTCGGCGATGGTGAAGAAAAGAAGAAGCCAAAGCGGACGTCTTTGCCACGGGGTATGAAACCTGAAGATGTGGACAAAGAAACAGCAATTGGTTTACTTAACCTGCCACGCGAACTCGGCGTTCATCCCGAAACTGGCGAATTGATCGAAGCGGGAATTGGTCGTTATGGACCCTATGTGAAGCAAGGTAAAACATTCCAATCGCTCAAGAAAGAGGATGATGTTCTCACTGTCGAATTGCCGCGTGCACTTGAATTATTGGAGCAAAAAGGCACCAAGAAGAGTGGGGTTATTCGGGAATTGGGTGAACATCCCAGCGATGGCAAGGCGGTAACATTAAATAATGGACGCTACGGCCCGTATGTAAAACATGGCCGCACGAATGCCTCTCTGCCAAAGGGCACAGATTTAGATAGTGTTACGCTCGAACAAGCTATCCATTGGCTGGAAGATAAGCTCAAAAAGAAATCAAGCTAAGTCCACCTACTTAGCAATAAAAGAACCCCTGTTAACTTTATTGCGCTAACAGGGGTTTTATTTTTAGCTATCAAACGTGATCAATTATTGACCAACATCCGCCTCATTGAAATCACGGGCACAACGAACGCCATAATAGGTGCCGCGTTGATCTGGTTGGGCACTCAAGCGCACAGCATTGCGTAAATCGAACATGGTATAGCCAATTGAACCACCGCGTAAGACACGTGGTTGAGTCAAATCTTCCGCATTTTCATGGGAAGCATCGGGCATATAAGGATAGGCTTGATAAATGCTACTTGTCCATTCCCAGACATTACCGTTCATATCATAGGCCCCTACCCAAGATGTGGCCGCAAAACTGCCACTGGGTTGCGGACTATCTCCCGAATTGACCAGCGTTTCATCAAATTCATTGCCCCATGCATAATTATAATTACTGGGACCAGACGCGGCATATTCCCATTCGGCTTCAGTGGGTAAGCGTCCACCACGATCGGCACAATAAGCACTGGCAGTTATCCATGTGAAAATATCAGTCGGGTTATTGTCGGGCCGCGCGGGATAACCTTGCGCTTGGAGTTGGGCATTACTGACTTCATATTGATCAATCCAGAATGATTTATTGAAGCAAAATTCTTGACCGGGCAATTCGTCTTCATAGGTCAAATCTTCACTACAGACATCGCCTTCCGCACAGGCTTCATTAATTAAATCAAATTCAAGTTGTGTACTCCCCATATTGAAACAACCCGGGGGAACAAGTACCATTGATACACCGTCAAATTGTTGCGCATGGGGTTCAAAGTCATCATTGGCGATGATGCGTTGAATCCAGAAGGCTTGATTCGTTGCCGTGGGGAGTGGTGTATTGGTGGCAAGTGTGCCTTCAAATGTTGGCGTTGGTGTAATTGTCGGTGTTTCGGTTGGTATCTCCGTGGCTAAAACCTCTGTTGCTGTCTCTGTTGGTGGAAGCAATGTTTCCGGGACGGTTGCTGTCGGACCCAGTGTTGGAGCTTCGGTATTTTGGGCAACTTGCGGTTCTTCATCATCATTCCCGCCACCGCTTAAAACGACAATAACCACCACTAACAGTAAAAGGAGGATGATTAGACCAACACCACCCAGAATTAACCGTGAGCGGCCAGCTTTGCCACTTTTTCCGCCACTGCCAGATGCACCATCATCGAGTAGCATATCAATATCCGCAAAAGACGGATCTTCATCGATAGAGGCTTCGATTTCATCAATATCTATATCACCAAACAGATCGTCATCATCATCAAAACTTGGCGTGGCGTCTGCAAACAAAGGTTCGTCGCCAAACAAGTTGTCATCATCGTCAAACAAATCATCGTCATCAGGGAAGCCCGAACTCATCCCACCGGCATAGCTTTGTAGGCTTTGATAAAAACTTTCGGGTGGTAAATTGCCCTGACTGACATCAAAAACATCAGCCCCTTCGGCTTCACCTTCGAGCATCAGAGTAAAAAATGGTTTGTCGTTTTGCAGAGCAAAATCTGCTTCACGTTGAACCAACTTCGATTCTTCGGCGAGGGCTGAATAAATTAGAACAAAAGCAGACGCATTTTGAATGGCATCGACGATTTTTGCCAAATGTTCTTTGGTCAATTCTTCACGATCATCAATCCATACGTCAAACCCACGCTGACGCAAATCATTGACAAGTTGGTCGGCGTAGGATTTATTGGGAAGGCTATAGCAAATATAAACCTGGCTCATTACGATCTCCTAAAATCAGGTATTTTACGTAAATTGTGAACAGGGTTCGTTCTTAATGTATTACGAAAAATAATCTTTATGCTTCTAAGTATAGACGCGTGAAATCTTTTGACAACTTTTTGGGACATGATGGGGATTCGTATTAAGAAGAAGAATTTAACAAAAGCCACGGTATGCCGTGGCTTAATAAGCTGTTTAGGTAAAAGATAGCGTTGTTTTATTCAGTTGGTACAGGTGTTTCTTCAACAACAATATCCGCTTCGCTGAAGTTGCGTGCACAGCGTACCCCGAAATTAGCGCCACGTTCATCAATGATAGAACTCAAGCGCACACTATTGCGGAGTTCTGGCATGGTCCGACCAATCGCACCACCACGTAGAACACGGGAGGAGGTTATGTTGTCTGCTTTTTCGTGAGTGCTATTAGCGACATACGGATAAAGCAAATAAATGGTATTGGTCCATTCCCAAACATTGCCATTCATGTCATAGGCCCCGACCCAAGATGTCGTTGAAATACTTCCGCTGGGTTGCAGGCTATCCCCTGAATTAACTTTTGATGCATCGAATTCGTTGCCCCACGCAAATGTGAAATTACTGGGACCAGAAGCGGCATATTCCCATTCAGCTTCAGTGGGTAAGCGCGCTGAACGATCTTTACAATAGGCTGTTGCCGTTATCCATGTGAAAATATCCGTGGGATTGTCATTGGGTCGGGCCGGATAGCCACGCGCAATGATTTGGGTATTGCTGACTTCGTATTGATCCAGCCAAAAGGGTTGCTCAAAGCAAATTTCATGAGCGGGCGCTTCATTTTGAAAAACATCGGGACCTAAATTTTGGCCCAGTTGGCAATTATCATCAGCTAAACAGGCTTCAGCGGCATCTTCAATTTCAGTGGGTGTACTTCCCATCGTAAAACACCCAGCCGGAACAAGTACCATTGGCACCCCATCAAATTCCTGAATATAAGATTCCCAGTCCGAATTGGTATCGATTGTTCTCTGCCAAAAAACAATATTTTCATCCTCGGAATCATCAGTCTCCTCATCCTTGTGGAGGGTTAAGACGGCACCAATCACCGCAACAATGAGTACAACCAGCGTGAATCCCACCAAGCGCATAAGCAAGCGCGCCCGTTTACGCTGGCCTTTTCGGTTTGATTGGGCGGGTTTGCTGAGCAACTTATCCATATCGACTTGATCAAAGGATAGTTTGGCGTTTTCAGAAACAACCGGAGCGACTTCATCTAAATCAAGATCGGCAAACAGATCTTCTTCGGCATCAAATAACATGTCCGCCTCAGCGGGATCTTGAGACAGTGCATATTTTTTCAGGCTAATATAAAAGGTTTCAGGCGGTAAATTACCGTTGCGAACATCAAATGCGTTTTGGCCGTTGCTCTTTCCTTCGAGAAAAAGTGTGAAAAAAGGCTTCTCGTTTTGTAGAGCGAAGTCAGTTTCCCGTTGCACGAGATTCGACTCTTCAGCAATTCTGGAATAAATTAAGATAAATGCACCACACTCTTGAATGGCTTGCGCGATAGTCACCAAGTGATTGGGACTCAAGTCTTGGCGATCATCCATCCATACCGTAAATCCCCGTTGACGTAAATCTTCAACCACAGTATCAGCATATGATTTATTGGGACGACTATAACAAAGATAAATATGGCTCATTCAGCTTCTCCGGAAATTAGATGTATCCGCCAAAAGATTATAAATTTTGCTAGATGACTATTTAGTAAGTCTGCTACGTTATACCTCTAAGTATAGACTTATTACCTTAATTGACAAAATGTGTGGCATGCATTGAATCTAGTTTTATACTAAATTTATATAGTTGGCGGGTTTAGCAGTTCAAAACTAGGTTGTGTTGACATTTGGAATACAATAGAAGTATGACAAATACAACAGTAACTGACCAACAATGGGATAAACTGAAGAGTTTTTTGAGAAGCGATGAGCGTGCTTATGTAGGGAACGAAGCAGACTGCCGTCGCTTTATAGAAGCCGTGAAATGGATGAGTCGCAGTGGCGCACAATGGCGGCTCTTGCCTGAAAAATATGGTAATTGGAATAGCGTCTATAAACGGTTTAGCCGTTGGTGTGAGCATGGTATTTGGGAGCGTATGTTGAATCATTTTGCTGATGATGCTGATATGGAACATGGTCTCATTGACAGTACCATTATCCGTGCTCATCCATGTTCAGCTGGCGCACAAAAAAAATGATGATGACGAGGCATTAGGACGTAGTCGGGGTGGATTTAGCACCAAAATCCATGCGACGGTTGATGCGCTTGGTAATCCTTTGCGACTGAAACTGAGTGCTGGACAGCGACATGACATCACGCAGGCTCATGATTTAGTCGATGGCTTTGACTTTGATGTTGTCATTGCGGATCGCGGATATGCTTCCCAAGATTTTGTTGACAGGCTTGTGGCTAATGGAATTTTAGTCGTGATTCCCGCTCACCAACGCGCTAAAACCAAACGCGACTATGATCATTGGCTGTACAAAGAACGCCATTTAGTTGAGTGTTTCTTCAATAAGATTAAACACTTTCGACGTGTCTTTTCTCGCTATGATAAGCAGGCTTCTCGTTATTTAGGTTTTGTTCAATTTGTAAGTGTTTTAGTCTGGTTACGTTGAAATGTCAACACAACCTAGTTTACCGCAATGTGCAGAAGCGCAAGTAATGGCTTATGAATTGGGATTTATTACAGAAGATATGTTTATTG
>JBNLCD010000228.1:0-8338 GCA_050303635.1 Anaerolineae bacterium | reverse complement strand
TTATCAAATCCATGAATCTCCCTAGTAGATTTTTTTGCTTAGCCTGCTCTGGAAAATCACCGGGCCCCAAGTTAGATTCTGGACCACATGCTACGCGAAAGCCACAGTAATTAGATATGTTGTGTGCTTTCTCGGCATTGCGGATAACACATTTGGAACTGGTTGACGGATAGTAAAACGATCCACCCTTTTGCACTTTATCTTTTCCATTATCAGTGATTATTCTAAGGGTGCCATAGTCATTGAGGCCCCACTCGCGGACATTACCAGCCATATCGAATGCCCCGTGATGTGTTTGACCGATCGGATACATACCAACTGCGGTTGGGCGTCCTAACTTAGCTTCAACCGTATTAGCATAACCGTCTTGCCACTCGCCCCACGGGTATTTATTCGTAGGATTGCCACCTGTCGCGGCGTATTGCCATTCCCATTCCGTGGGTAAACGAATTTTCAGATCGTTTCCAACAATAAATGTTTCTTCTGGTTTGTTGATGGGCGTAAAAGTCTGTCCTTGCAAGCAATCATTGAGCCAACGGGTGAAAGCGACGGCCTGATACCAATAGACATTCTCGCGTGGATAGTTGGCATGTTGCTGGACTTGCTCGTTCATGGATTGTTGTACATAATCTGGTGGTATCTCTACCCACCATTGCGGGTTGGTGAAGCCATTGGGGTCATCCAAAAAAGCTTGGAATTGTTGGTAAGTGATTAGATATTGCGCAATGTAGAAGGGTTGGAGATTGAAAATTTTGTTGTAGAAAATATCTACATTGAAATTATTGTTTTTCATTTCAATCTGACCACCGGAAACTGCACACCAAGTTATATCAGGTATTTCATGAATGACCCCAACACCCGAACGCGGGTCGCCGAGTCGGTTGAGAGCTATGCCAATTTCTGCCCGGCGATTATGAGAAGTTTCCGCTATTTCCAATTCGCGCAATAGACGTTCAGCTTCAGGAAATGCGAATTCTTGTTGGAGATCATTGAGTTCTTGGTGACGTTCTTCAGCGAGAGCACGAAGTTTTCTTAACCGTATTTCTGACCACAGGTAGCCATCATCTTTATTATTTTCCAGCCACAACTGCACGGCTTGCGTGAAATCATTCCACAACCGAATCCACTGAATATCGAGATCGATTGCGCCACCCACTTGAGATGCTAACTCGGCAATAGGCATATTGGCATAGGCCGTCACAAACTGAAGCTGGGTAATCACCAACCAATTCCGTCGGGCGAGACTACGTAGAGCGTTCAGATCCGCTTCAACTTCAGGTGGAACTTCGAGACTCGGATCAATCGCATCAATGGCGCGGTTAATGGCATTTAAGGTATCGGCAATTGAATTTTCGGCACAATATAGCACGGTGACAAGGCGCTTATCCTGCTGAAGGGCGTGGGCAATTTCGGCGTTGCAATAGGGGGAAACGACGGACTGGGGCGAAATGATAAATAGAAAGTTCGACGACTGACTGATACCATATTTAATTTCGTCCCACCATTTTGACCCACTGGGAATGCCTTCTAACGGGTCGCGATTTTGGTCGAACCACGCTTTTTTCCCGTCAGTGTCGAGTGCTTCTGCTAAATCTTGCACAAATAATTTATTGTGGGTGGAATATGAAATGAAAGCATCCAACATATCAATGATCCCTTAATTTGCGCCAAAAATATTTTTAATCTAAATCTGATTGTTTGCCCTGAGATTTCGAAGGTCTGAGATTGCAAGCACCACACCCAAATTAGATTTAGGAGCGCACACTACCCGAAAACCAACATCATCGGCTATGCCATGCCCAATAGCGTAGTGACGAATCGTGCATCGTGCATCGTTTGCACCATCCTTGAACGACCCACCTTTGGTGGTTTTCGGTCTTCTATCTTTGCCATCCACAATTACCCTTAAAAGTTCGCGGTCATTGAGACACCACTCATGAACATTACCTGCCATATCTAACGCGCCATCCCTTGTTTGGCCGACTGGATACATACCGACTGCGGTTGGGCGTCCTAGTTTAGCTTCGAGAGTATTGGCACAATTTTCTTGCCACTCGCCCCACGGGTATTCATTGGCAGGATTGCCACCGGTCGCGGCGAATTGCCATTCCCATTCTGTCGGTAAACGAATTTCAAGATCGTTCCCAACGGTAAATATTTCCGCTGGTTTGTTGATAGGCGCAAAAGACTGGCCTTGTAAGCAATAATTAAGCCAGCGAGTGAAGGCGATGGCCTGATACATGGTGATACCATCCCGTGGGTAATTGGCATATTGCTGGGCTTGCTCATTCATGGATTGTTGCACATAGTCGGGTGGCATTGCGTTCCACCATTGACGATTGCTAAAGCCATTAGGATCATCCAAAAAAACTTGGAATTGTTGATACGTGACTAGATATTGCCCGATGTAGAAGGATTGGATGTTAAAATTTTTGTCTTGCAAGTCAATTTCACCATTTGGAACGGCGCACCAACTAATATCAGGTATTCCGTTAATCACCCCAACGCCGGGGCGCGAGTCGCCAAGTCTATTCAAGGTTAATCCTATGTCGGCGCGGCGATCATGCGTGGTTTTAATATTTTCCAGTTCGCGTAATAATCGCTCAAATTGGGGCAAAATAAATTCCTGATGAAGGTCATCAAGTTCTTGGTGGCGTTCTTCAGCGAGGGCGCGGAATTTGCGTAAACGCATTTCAGACCACAAATAACCGTCATCTTTATCATTTTCCACCCACAATTGCACAGCCTGCGTAAATTCATTCCACAAGCGAAGCCATTGAATATCGAGGTCAATTGCGCCACCGACTTGAGGTGTTAGCTGATGCATGGGCGTGTGGGCATATGCCGTCACAAATTGCACTTGGTTGATCGCCAGCCAATTCCGTCGAGCGAGACTGCGTAAACTGGGCAAATCTGCTTCAACTTCAGGCGGAATTCCGAGAGTGGAGTCAATAGCATCAATGGCGTGGTTAATCGCGTTTAAGGTATCGGCAATGGAGTCTTCAGCGCAATATAACACGGTGACAATGCGTTTGTCTTGCTGGAGCGCATGGGCAATTTCAGCATTGCAATAGGGCGAAACCACCGACTGTGGCGAAATGATGAATAAAAAATTCGATGATTGGCTAATGCCGTATTTGATTTCGTCCCACCATTTTGACCCGCTGGGAATCCCCTCTAACGGGGCGCGGTTTTGGTCGAACCATACTGTTTTCCCGTCGAAGTCGAGCGCATCCGCCAATTCTTCGACAAATAATTTATTGTGAGTGGAATACGAAATAAACGCATCTAACACAGCAACATACCCCTCTAGCAAAAAAACTAATATAGGATAGATCTTACTGCGGATGTTTGAAGGGGGCAAATAGTTTTATAGAGCGTAACTTGGCGCATTTTGAATTTGCGTCATTCCCCTTTACTATTGAACTATATGCCTTGATTTCGCGTAAGACTATTTGCAATCTCTAGAGGAAAGAGGAGTACCTATGGAATATAAAACCGAACCCGTGTCAATGTGGTTTGATGCCCGAATTGTTTTGCGCAAATCCCCGATTCACGGAATTGGAGTATTCGCCACGGATTTCATTCGTGAGGGCGAACAATTAATGCGCATATCGGGCGGCATTGTCTATACCACCGACGATTGGAAATCGGGCCGCGTTCAGCTCGAAGCCTCATTGTACAATGAATCGCAATTGGAGGATGATCTTTTTCTAGCTGTGCCCAAATCAATCTTTTACTACACCAATCATTCATGTGATCCAAATATGTGGGGCGATCATCTGGCGCGCCGTGATATTCAGGCCGGCGAGGAATTGACCACTGATTTTGCAACATTCCAACCCTATTCACCCTACAGCCTTGATCCATGTTTATGTGGATCGTCGATCTGTCGCGGCAAAATGACGGGGGATGACTGGAAATTACCCGAATTGCAAGAACGCTATAAAGGCTATTTTACGCCGTATATTGAGCGGTTGATTGAAGAGATGGGACAATCCTAAATATATATCCCGCCATGTGTCTGGTGATATGTAATATCAGTTTTGGACAATCAAGGGCCTGAAGACGCTTGTTAAGGACCTAACCTAGGATTGGGGGATTCTTGTCACCTGCGAATTAGTCATCATGCTAAGTTAGGGTCAAAATTACGTCGTGACAACTATTTTCAACCCTCATCCCCCAGCCCCTTCTCCCCCTGAAATGCGCGGGAGAAGGGGAGCTAAAATCAGTGGAAAAGCCTCACAGCTTGCTTCAGCATGCTTGTTTTTAATCTAGCGGTATGGCTTCAGCCTACCGTGTTCAATGTCAACTCGACTAACTGGTGGTTTTACGTAATCGAAAGCAGATGAAATGGGGTTGAGTCATTAATTTTGCATAGGTTTCAGGATATTTGGTGGCCATCTCCGGCACCGGTTGAGGCTCTAATAATGTATCGACGACAAAGCCTGCCGCATTAAACGCTTCAAACATGGCGGTTAGAGAGCGGCGATAAAATTGCACCTTAAACGGTATGCCATCGATGTGCCATTCATCATCCAGATGTTTTTTCTCAAAATAATTGAGATCGTCAAACCATTGCCAATCGACGCAGGGATGGTGCGTTGAGAATACGATCTGCCCCGTCGGTTTCAGCACACGGTGAAATTCACCTAACACCGCTTCCCAATCTGACAGGTAATGCAGGACTAAGGTTGAGACCACAATATCTTGGCTGGCATCGGCCAGAAAATGTAGAGGGTCGTTGAGGTCATGGACATGGAGGGTGGCGCTAGCGTCTAAACGCGCACGGGCATAATCAACTAACCCCGCGCTTTTGTCACAGGCGGTGACGTGCGCGCCCTGTTCTACCAACCAAGCAGTGAGGGGTCCTCCGCCACAGCCAGCCTCGAAGACAGTTTGGTCGCCCACCTCCGGCAAAAGGGAGATGACCGCCGGACGATCATAAAATGCATTATACGCTGAGATTTCGCTTTTTTTAGCGTAGACAATCGCCTGATCATCGTAACCCATGATTTTTTCTCCTCATCAACCGCAACAGGACGTAAACCTTCTTTATACCACATAATTTCGCGTTTGTTGGGTGTTAGCATATTGTGCTAGCCAGAATCGTACTGAGTAAGCTGGTATGCCCCGCAAATGAACCTCCCCAATGCGCGAAATGTATACCCACAAAGTTTGACTCAATAGTTAGACAAGGGAAGGGATTTATTATGGCGACGTATCAAGATGTCAGGGATTTCGTCGATAAAGTGTATGGCCTGTTTCGCGAAAATAAATTGGAGACAGCCGTCGCATTGATGCTCGACAACAGCGATTTACCGATGGATAAATTACCGCAAATTGACTTTGTTTTGTGGATGTATAATCGCACGTGTTTATTGGCGCGGGCGGGCCATACCGATTTAGCTTTAGCGCAATTTGAAGAAGCAATTGAGCGTGGATTCTGGTATTCGCCCAATCAATTAATTGGCGATGAGGATCTAGAGCCGCTGGCCGACAATCCGCGTTTCATCGAACTCCGCGATATTTCCATTGCGCGTTATGAACAAAAGCGAAATGAGCGGCAATCTTATCTGGATGTATATCCCCCCGCCAATAGCGACGGAGAAGTGCCGCTGTTTATGGCGTTACATGGCAATATCAGCAGCGCAAGTTTAAATTACGAAAATTGGCAATCGGTACCGGACTATGGTCATTTATTGGCTATGCCGAATTCGAAACAACTTTTTATTGAAGGGGCGTATTTATGGGGTGATTTTGACGAGGTTCAACTTGACCTCAAAGCCCATTATGACACGCTCATGGCACAATATCCGCTTGATCCGGCGCAGACCATTTTGGCGGGCTATATCACGGGTGGCAATTTAGCAGTGTGGGCGACCCTGAATAAGATATTCCCCGTCAAAGGATTTATTGTGGTTGGGCTCTATGTCAGAAATCTTGATGAATATATCCAAAAGATGGATGCGCTCCGTGGGACCAATGTGCGCGGCTATATGCTGATTGGCGAAGAGGATACGGGAAGTTTCGAAAATACCATCAAATTTGTCGATGAAATTCGCCAACGTGGTATCGAGTGTGAGCTGGATATTCGCAAAGGACTGGGTCACGATGCCGTGCCGGATGATTTTGCAGAAACGCTCAAACGCGCGATTGATTTTGTAAGCCGGTAGATTGGCATCAACCTACCGGATTTCAAGATTGGCGAACCGCTTAATCAGCTAAGCTCTGCCCTTTCCAGTCGCAACCCAGAAAGGGCAGAGTAACGATAATATTTTTCTACGACCCACAAGCTTCAAACACGACCTCTGGGTAATTGTCTGACGGACTATCTAGCAACTGCACGTCTTCACCTTTCACATACTTATTGAAGAAGGCCACGACGTAGGTGCTGGTGACTTCATGCGCGCGTCTAGCATCAATGCGACCGATGGACCAGGCGTTGAAATACCATTCATCACCTCGTCCGAGTGGTTCAAGCAGAGCTACATCGTGAAAAGTGCCATGCGCGGACTCCCGCAGAGTCCACTTGTAAACTGTATCCGAATTCTCACAAAGGGTGGCGGCTTGGGTGGGCATCTCGGCGGCATACATATCCCATTCTGCGTCGGACAGGCCAAAACGGTCTTCACCAGTCTGCCAAGACATGTCTGATATCATGACCATGTAGGGTTGACTGATGCCATTCTCGAGTACATTGTCAAGCAGTAGGCCATCTATATTAATAACAGCTAAAATGCGGTCATCACGGTAAGCCGCTTCAGCAGATGCCGTACCTCCGAAGGAATGGCCGAACATGCCTACGTGGGTCAGATCCATGTGTCCCGCCAGCAAGGCATCATTCTCGTTGAGAATAGCAAGTTGGTCGAGAACGAAAAATGCGTCTTTGACCCATACATCGGCTGTATCATTGTATGCGTTAGCCCATAGTAACCGGCTTTGAAAGCGATCTATCCGAAGCAGTCTTGTCGCATAATCATTCATGTAGATCACGTGATCATCAGGGAAAACGACCGCATCTACACAGTACGGATGGGTCAGCACGACGACAATATAGCCCTGACTGGTGACTTCTTCAATCAAGGCGGTGTAGAAGACTGGATTCATGGTGAAACCGGGTGAAAAAAGCAATACGGGATAGGTAGGCTTACTTTCTGAAACCGGAACATCAACAAAAGAGTGGGAAATAATTTGATCCCAGGGTAAGGGCCAGATCCGAGTTGAGACCTCCCCAAATATGCCCTCTACATAAGGTGCCGGTTGGGCATCGGTATCCGGGGTAGCGGGATAATAAATCGTGACCATCAATTCGCGAACATCATCTAGGTCGCCAGTAAAGACTTCGGCCCGATCTTCGTCAATCATATGGTAAGCAACATGCCCAACTTGATACTCACCAGTCAGGACCGGGAATTCGACTATTTCATTTTCCTGCGCCTGGGCACCAAAACTCACACCCATGATCAGGAGTATAACAACAGCCATGAGCATTGTCTTAGACATCGTAATCTCTCCTTTTCAACTAGAAAAATAAACGGAAGTCTAGACTTTCGTTTGGGCGGAAAGACTTGGATGATAACCCAATGATATGCAGTTATTTTTGGCGGCGGCGTTTTATTCCGCGTCAACGAATATTAAGACAATTTTACTATCATTGCTTAAATTATGCTAATGCTCTCAACAGCTTCTGACCCTGACAAACTTAGCTATCTGAGTTGGACGGCTACGTTTTCGGGGAGCCACATCAAGCATAGCGGGTTGGTGTATAAACAATAGCCCAAGTCGCGATCTAGGTTTCCATCGAGGCTATGCAGGCCCATGAAACTGCGCCCGCCACCACCCGCCACCACCGCATTCTCAAACAGCAGATAATAGGGTTGGGTGGGATGGAGCGTGATTGCATGGCCACCAAGTGTATTGGCTTCAGGATTTAGGGGCATTTCAACAAGTAGTTCGCCCGTCTCGGCATCATAATGGCGGAGACTATCATAGGCATAAATCACTTGCGCATTGTTCCAAACCCCTAGATAACTTTGGGCGTGGCCATAATTATCCTCATAGAAGTCAACGCGGGTGTGGCCCGTGGAGTCAATCCAATAATAGTCGTCGAGCGACATGCGTTGCGTCATCATCACCCAGTCAGCACTGAGCCAATATTCACTGAAATAGGCGGCATCACGCCACACGATTTCTTGCGTAGCCACGTTTAGCAACATTGTTTCAAACGGTTCAATACCCTCATTGAGTTCGCGAGTCGCCAGTAGAAAATCGTCATTCGATGACCACGTTGACGGACTGGATGCTTCATCCGTTGTAAATAGCGGGGTAAGCGTGC
>JBNLCD010000227.1:0-8346 GCA_050303635.1 Anaerolineae bacterium | reverse complement strand
TACACCTGTTGTCATCACATCCATGAAGTGGATGGGCGTGAATGGCAATCGTATCAATGCCACGGGCTATATTGAATCCAGTTTGGGAGGACAGATTGAAGTTTTCACGGTATCGCATATTGCCGCTAATAGCCGCGTATCTGACCTCAATTCAAGTGATACAATTTACTATGGCACTTCATTTTCACCCGGAACCACGGCTGGCAAATATTTCAATAAATTGGTTATTGAAATTGTCGATGGCGGTGGCAATTATGCCAAAATGGTCGCCATTGATGATTTTCGATTCACCGATGCCTCGGTAGTGCCTACAAATTTCCAAATGACGAGTGGGAATAATCAATCAACCAATATCAGTTCACCATTTAGTGCACCTTTAGTTGGCCGTGTACTAAACGGCGGGACACCTGTGCAAAATGCATTGGTTGAATTCAGATCACCGATCGGCGGCAGTTCGGCGAATATAGCGACCATTGGTGTGCCTTATTACGCAACGGGCGTAACAGATGCCAATGGTTATGTAAGCACTTCATATCTGGCGGCCAATTCTCAGCCCGGCACCTATCAAGTTAGCGCGACGGTGGTAGGTTTTCCGGCGCTGACGATCAATTTTACGCTTACGAATCTTGGTGGGAATGTGATTGTGACGCCGATGTCTGGTTTGGTAACGGATGAAGCGGGCACGACGGCTACATTTGAGGTGGTTTTGGATAACGCACCCACGGCGGATGTAACCATTACGCTCAACAGTTCAAATACCGCCGAGGGCACCATTGATAAATCCGTCTTGACCTTCAATAACGGAAATTGGTCAACGCCGCAAACCGTGATCATTACAGGACAAAATGATGATCTGGTAGATGGCGACCAGGGCTATACGATTGTGACGAGCAATACATCGAGTGGGGATGGTGGTTTTAATAATCGTCCGGTGGCAGATGTGAGTGTCATCAATTTGGATGATGATATGGCCGGACTCTATGTCGGGCCGACGAGTTTGGTGCTGGCTGAAGATGATGCAGATGATGGCAGTTTTATTGTGCGGTTGGGTTCTGCACCGGTTACACCTGTGACTGTCAATATTACCTATAATGCAAGTCAATTAATCCTGAGCAAAAGTTCGCTTAGTTTCGATAACACCAATTGGAATATCGGCCAAGCAGTGACAGTGGATGCGGTCGCGGATGGTATTGATGAAGGTAATATTCAATACATCATTGATGTGGTGGCTGTCGGGGATAGTGAATTTGCCGGATTAAGTGGGGCTGTCAATGTCACGGTCTTTGACTTCGCCGCCGATATTATCGGGCATGTGCCGAATGAAGGTGTGATTATGATTACCACGGCCAATCCGGTAAAGGCGGCAGGGACACCGGGTGGCGGTCTGGCTAAAAATCGCGATGGATCAGATATTTATCTGCCAGCGGATTATGATGGCAACGGGTTTGACACTTATGTTGTGACTGAAATTAGCAACTACAATGGCGAAACGTGGCTAGGACTCTGGCAAGGGAATATGAATTGGCTTTGGGTGGAATGGAATCCGGAGACCATGCCCGTCGTCCAAGCTATAAACTGGAGTGTTCAAACAGATTACGCGCCTTAAGTAGTAGCATCTATCAATAAAAATACCCCGCACAGATGGCGGGGTATTTTTTGATTGGGGGAGTAAAAAGGAAGGTTATTCGATTGTTGGTTGGGTACGCATACGACTCAGGAACAGTTTTTCCAACTCGATGCCGATAAAGGCTAAGGTGCCGACGGCCATGGCAATGAGCAGGTCGGGTAAAGCCAACGGCGTGACATGGAAGAAATCGTCCAAGAACGGCACATAAATCGACACCAATTGCAATACAAAGGTGATGACGACCATCAGGATCAACGCCGGATTGGTCATGAAGCCGAGTGAGAAGAACGAGGTCGTGCTGGAACGTGATGCCAGCGCTTGACCAATTTGTAAGAAAGCCAGCGCGGTAAACATCATGGTTTGCCATGTCAGGCCATCAGGATCATCGTCATAATAGAAATAGCCTAAGATAAGCGTGACGACACCAATCAGGAAACCGACACGTAAAATATGGGCACCGATGCCGTCACTCAAAATGCTGGATTTCGGTGAACGCGGGGGTTTATTCATGGTTTCGGGTTCGGCTGGTTCTAGACCTAGACCAATCCCCAAAAGACCATCGGTGAGTAAATTTAGCCAGAGTAATTGAAGCGGCAAGAGGGCCACGTTAATGCCCATCAAGGGGGCAAAGAGCATAACCAAGACCTTACCCAAATTCCCCGCAATGGAGAATTTTACAAAGCGGCGGATATTGTCATAGATGGCGCGACCTTCTTTGACAGCGGCTACAATCGTGGTGAAATTATCGTCGAGCAAGACAATTTGGGAGGCTTCTTTGGAGACATCTGTCCCGGTAATGCCCATCGCAATCCCAATATCTGATTTCTTGAGAGCGGGTGAATCATTGACCCCATCACCTGTCATCGCAACGACTTCGCCCTGACTTTGCAAGGCGTTGACGATGCGCAGTTTGTGTTCTGGGGAAACACGGGCAAAGACAGACACATCTTGCACAGCTTCGGTGAATTCCGTATCAGACATGGCATCCAGATTTTGACCCGTTTTCACGCGGCCATTGGTGCTGATACCTAGGTCATGGGCAATAAAACGCGCCGTGAGCGGATGGTCGCCAGTAATCATGATGGGGCGAATGCCGGCTGATTTGGCAATGCGGACCGCTTCCTTAACTTCGGGACGCGGGGGGTCAATCATGCCGACGAGCCCAATCACGGTCAGGTCTTGTTCGAGTTCGGCACTTAGATTTTCAGGAATTTCATCAAGCCAACGTAGACACACGCCTAAAACGCGAATCCCGTTTTCGGCCATCTTGTCATTGGATTTTTGGACACGAGTACGCCATTCATCATCTATGGTGGCAGGTTGGGCATCAATCCAAACATGGGTCGTCATATCAAGGAGACCATCAATGGCCCCTTTGGTGATGGCCACGTATTTACCCGGTTGGGGTTCAATTTCCTGAAGCGCCTTCGGTAATTTTTCCCGATCAGCCGGAAGCGTGTGAATGGTAGTCATGCGTTTGCGATCTGAATCGAAAGGCAATTCAGCCACACGGGGTAAGGCTTGGCTAAGTTCGTCTAAATTGAGACCGGCTTGGGTCGCCGCGACTAAAAGTGCACCTTCGGTTGGGTCACCGAGCGCATCATAACGACCTGTCTCAGCGTTGGGTTGGAGGGATGCATCGTTACACAGCGCACCACCTGCTAAAACCATCGTAACCGACGGTGGAGAATCGGCGAGCATATCGGGTGTGGCTAAAACTTCTTCCACACTTTTATTCGTACTGGTACCCATTAATTCGAGAGAATGTCCGGCTACATCAATGACAGTCACAGTCATGCGATTTTCAGTGAGTGTTCCCGTTTTGTCAGAACAAATGACGGTCACAGAACCCAAGGTTTCAACAGCAGGTAGTTTTCTAATCAGGGCATTGCGTTGCAACATGCGTTGAGCACCGAGAGCCAAGGTTATTGTGACCACCGCGGGCAAGCCTTCGGGGACAACCGCCACGGCAACACTCACCGCTGTGAGGAACATATCACTGACAGGTTCGCCCCGGAAAATACCGATAAGCATGACGAGAATTGCAACCACGACACCGCCTGCGGCCAATATTTTGCCAACTTGGTCGAGACGGCGTTGGAGCGGCGTTTCGGAATCATCGACATCTTGAATGAGGGCGGCGATTTTACCGAGTTCCGTTTGCATCCCGGTTGAAGCGACCACGGCTTCACCACGACCATAGGAAACCAGCGTTCCCATATAAGCCATGTTGAGACGGTCACCGAGGGGGACATTTTCGCGATCAATGGCGTCGATCGATTTTTCAACCGGTTCAGATTCGCCCGTGAGCGCGGCTTCTTGAATGCGTAGATTCGCGGCTTCAATTAAACGTACATCGGCGGGCACCAAATTACCAGCTTCAAGCAAAATGATATCACCGGGTACGAGTTCACGCGCTGAGACTTCGATAATTTTGCCATTGCGACGCACACGAACCGAGGGCACGGTTAATTTTTTGAGCGCAACCATCGCTTGTTCGGCGCGATATTCTTGAACAAAACCTAAGATGCCAAATAAGACGACGATAGCTGAAATGGCAATGGTTTCGGTGGGTTTGCCAAGTAAACCAGATACGACGGCGGCGACAATGAGGATGATCACCATTGTGCTACTAAATTGTTCCCATAAGATTTTTAGGGGAGAAATGGACTTTGTTTCAGCAAGCGCGTTGGGACCATACTTTGTAAGACGGTCTTGCACTTCAGAAGTATTCAATCCCTCAGTGGGATTAGCGGATAGTTTGGCCAGTGTGTCAGTAACCGATAGACGATACCATCGGAAATCTTCGGTCATACTACTCCCTTTATGGATTAGGTTCAATTGAGGTATATGAGTAAAACCCGTCTAAGACGGGCAAGGTAACTTTACTTTATAGCGTATTTTGTAAATTTTTTATTGGAAGCAACTGAACCCCCTAAAAATTAGGGGGTCGAGACAGGTATTTTAGAATTAATGTGAATTTTGCGAGGAAGCGAGGTAGGCTGAAGCCATACTAATTATGAAAACAAGCATGCTCAAGCAAGCTGTGATTCTCTAGGCCACGGATAGGCTTTCCAAAATTAAGCAGAATATGGAAATCACCGAATGAGGCGTGAATTTTAGGTGTTAAGCAATGGCCTAAAGACCATTGTTAAGGGTGAGTTTCTTGAGACAGATACGCGTCAGATAAATAACCAAGGCAACACTCACATTAAATTAGAAGTATTGCGCGAATTTCTCTTGGAAACTGGTGAGGTGGTTGATTTCGTGATAGGCCATACCCCGACATTCGCGATAAATATTATGTACATTATGGCGCAGTTCACCCCGAAAAAAAGGACGCTCCCAGCCTTCCGAAGTCAGATTATGAAGGAGTTGGAGGAGCACTACGCGCTTGAATCGATAGAATTCACGTAATTCAACAAAACTCAGATTGTGATACGGTTCTAATTTGCCCCAATCGCGTTCGGCATGAACTTCGGGAATGGTCGGATTTTCGAGCATTAAAGCATAGTGGATACGCGTTGTGGAGAGGTCAATGGTATGATGCAGATGGCGCATAACTTGTAAACAGGACCATTCCCCGTCACCTAAAGGCAGATTAATTTGTTCATCGGATAGGTCATGGGTTAGTTTGTGGAGTTCGGTGGGTGTCGTTTCGAGCACATCGAGGACTTTGGCAATATTCTTGGCGGTGGCTTCGGTTGAGACTTTCATGGCGTGGACCTCCCCTAAATGGCTTCATGAAAACAAGGCCACGACAATGCCGTGACCTTGCAAAATGTGAAATTTGATTGCTATTGCGTTAAGCGATTGATTTCTTGAGATAAAATGCGGCGCATAATGGCGACAGCAGAAGCGTACGTCGCGTCCATGCCCTGATAACCTAAACTGCCTGCGCCCAGATTATGGCCCTTACTATAGGGCGTATCACTGGCGTAGTGGATAAAGCCAACATCAAAGGGCGCACTATAGAGATTGACGATTTCATTGTAGGGGTGGCGAACCGGACGAATCATCTCGTAGACAGCCGATAAATAGGGACCAGCTTCCATTTCGAGGATGGTATAACCTTCCTTATAGAAAACGTCCATAAATGAACGATTTTGCAGGAATGTACCCCGTGCGGTGAGTGCTTTCTGATTATCTAACAACATGCCGTACATCAGATAGGGGGTTAGGTTAGTGGAGCGAAAACAATTGTCAAACAGATAGGTGTTCTTGGAGTGTTCGTCGTGCACCACATTCGGAAGCATGATATCGCCAATTTGGCCGTTGAGCGTGGCGGCTTTGCCCATAACATAAATTCCCAGAACTTGGTCGGCGCCTTCGCCCACTCGCGTCAGCAGTTCAAAGGCGGCCAAGCCTAAGGGATAATCGATATTCACGACAAGCGCATCACTATCAGCCAGAATACTTAGATCCAAATCCTCCGTGAGACGTGGATCAATTTGATTCGGATTCAATTGATTTAGATTGAGGACCTGACCTTCGACATCAAAACCATGGCGCGCCTCCACGCGATAGAAACCTACGGATTCCTCCATTTGGATCATCTCATCCATGGATTGGGGGTTCGCACTTTGATATTTCTTCATGATGTAGTACAGAAAATTCGCCTGTTTCTTGGGGTCTTCATGTTGCAGGCTTTCCCATTCACCCATCAAGATGTTTTGAGTAAGGCGGGACATATAGGCTTGTAAGTCCGGGGCCATGGCTTGCGCATAACCCGAAACAATATTGGCCAAGGCATGGGTATTGCTCGAAACAAAATAGACGGGACGTTCACGCACATAGGTACCCACTGTTTGGCAGGTATCGTCGAGATTTTCCCACCAGCGGCTGACCGCTTTTCGATAATTGACCTGTGAACTCGCCAGAAGTTGGAGCGCTAAATCAAGCTTATGTTCGCTCATGGCCCGCATATAGAGAAAGAAGCGATCTTTCAGAGCAGATTGTAGGCGTTCCACATCATCGGGCGTGATGGCAAAAGCGTCGGCGAGTTCGGCAAATTTTTTGGCGGAAAAGACACGACTGGCATCTTCAACAAAATATTCTTTAAGGTGCGGATTCATTCTGAAGATACGGTTAATTTTGTTCCATTCAATTTGGAAAGCAGTCAGAATGGGAATGAGGTCGTCAATGTCGGAGCGGCTGGCAATCATGACGGCGAGTGTGCTCTCATTATCGAAATGGGCGCGGCGACGACGTCCGGGCGCATGGACGCGATCCCAGCTTTCAACATCGCCAAAGCCAGCGCGGGCAAAGTCTTCAGGCAATTGGCCAAGCACAATGAGGTTGACTTTATGCATCCACAACGGAAGCCGTAAACTGGCATAGACCAGCGCCGAAACATCTACTTGTTGCGGGTCGCGGGCGTGAATATGTAAGGATGAGTCGGTATTGGTGTGCGTTTCGATGAGCGCACCAATTTTGATGGCATCGGTTGAGCGTAACAGCGAAAAATAGGTACGGATATAAAGTTCAATTTCTTCACTGCCGATATTTGGCACAGTTCTAATCATAGGGGATACCTCCAACGGTGCATAATATGGAATTGCGTGGTCAGAGTGTAGCAAGAATCCTACATTTGTGCGATATTCGTCAGGTAAATATCAGTAAGGAGTGGCTAACGTAGGCCATTAGTCAGCCCGACTGAGTTGGGCCTGTAAATGCACTTGATGTTCAGCCACGGCTTGCGTCGTCATCGCCAGCGTATAACAAAGGTTCTTCCCATCGATTTCGAGGGTGCGTTCAGCGGCAACCATGCGCGGATCATTCATGAAACCCGTGCTAATAAATTTCATTTTGAACGCCTTATCATCGGGGACGGCATTACACCGCAGAACTTCTAGACGACCATTATTCTGGGTATTGATCCATTGATAGGTGCCATCGGGCAAAATTGACATAAAGCCGAATTCCCAATGAAGCAATGATTCGGTTTCATCGGGATGAATACGCCATACTTTTTGTTCAATTTGGAGCATGGGTTTACCGGGATGTTCGCTGAAGACCAGTACTTCACGATATTGCGTGGTTGCAATTGTTGGGTAAATGGCCGTACCGAAGCCTGTCCATTTACCCAGTAAACGATGGATCATTCTTGTGTCCTAACAGTCGGAATTAGTTGATAACTAAAATATAAGGTGTTCGGGTTCGTCTAGCAACCGTTTCAAAATCTTGTAACCGGGGCCTTTTTCGCCGTAAACCTTCCATTCAAACCAATGTTCTTCGCGATAGTCACTCAGAAGGTAGGTTTTGACTTTCGGCCAACCTACGCCAAATGCCTCAGATCGTAGATTTTTCTTCTTCGCCGCTTCATACATTGCTTCAGGTGGTACGTTCGCTTGTGTAATGACTTGCGAGGCGGAGGCTGACCCTTTTTCGGCCCATGTACCTGTGCCCGCTGTGCCACCCTTCATTACCGTTTCATAGGCCGAACAGAATTGATTAGTATATTTAATCGCTAAATCAACCCGTTCGGCAACTTCGCCGCCTAAACTGGCTTGCACTAAAGCGGGCGCGACTGCCGCAAAACCAGCCGCTAAAATACCCGCCGCCGCACCTAAGCCAACCAACGCTTCAGCCGACAATCGCTCGGCAACCCATATTCCAATTGTTTTCCAATCGGGTTCGAAAACCAGTGTAATGGTGGCTTTAATTTCTAAATTAAGTTCAGTGCCATCCGCGGCAGTAACTTTGCGATTGACGGGGAT
>JBNLCD010000226.1:0-8367 GCA_050303635.1 Anaerolineae bacterium | reverse complement strand
GATGAGTTCTAGACCGGGCAATAATTCGATATCACCGCTCACAAAGCGATATTGTATTTCGGGACGATCCCACTGCTGACGGGTGTTTAAGAAACGCTCAGCCGTGGGTGCATAATCATAATGGGTCTGTTGGACAATCCATTCCGCATTCAAGAAAGCATCATGATGTCCGGTATGATCCATATCAAAATGCGTACAAATTAACATATCAATATCAGCGGGCTCTAACCCTAGGCGCGCGAGTTGCTCAACAACATTACCGTGGTCAATCGGGGCTAACGGCGGCGGCAATTGATCTAACTCTGGAATTCCCGTATCAATCAAGATATTGGTTCCATCATCCATTTGCACGAGATAACACACCACCGGAATTTTCATATTCGGCTCGGTAGCTACGAGCATAAGATATAAATGTTGAGGTTGAGACATGATCCATTCTTCCCTTTCTTTTTGTATGATATAAACTATATATAAATTATATATAGTTTTCTTAAAAAAAAAGACCTCAACAATAACATTATAGGGGCGAAATACACTTAAAAGTGCATTCCGTTAGCCCTAAATCAATAGGTTGAGGATTGTAATTTGTCCAAAATCTAACGATCAGTTAATTGCAGTAAGTAAATCCGCGACGGTCATTTCACTCAACTGATTTCTCATGGCTTCCTCAGCCGAATCTAATAAGCCAAGCACCGATTCTTGAAGCTTGGTTGGCTTCTCGCCAGTCACCGCAAATTGAATATTCGTCTTAAACATTGGCCGCTCTTGTTCAATGGCATTAAAAAGATCAAGAACGGTCACACTTGCCGGGGGAAGGGCTAACCGCACACCGCCACCTGCCCCTTCTTTTGTTTCAATAATGCCTGCCCGATTCAAACGCCGCAAAATCATGCTCACGGTTGCCGGTGGAATATTGAGACGTTCGGCAATCAACTGGGTAGGCGTGAACTCAAACTTCTTTTGTTGAACTTTATCAGCCACAAGAACCGTAATAAATAAGGCTTGCGAAAATGCTAGTGAATAACTCATAGGCACCTAATTTTAAAATTAAACTATATATAATATATGTAGAGTTTATTTATTTGTCAAACATTTGCGTCCAATTCATAGTGAATGTGAGTTCAGAATCAGATTGCTACTGGGTGTTCTGAAGGCAAGGGATTAAAACCCAATACGGTTAAGATATGAAATTTTGCCGATTTTGAACACGGTAGGCTGAAGCCGTACCGCTAGCTTAAAAACAAGCATGCTGAAGCAAGCTGGGCAGTTTCCCCACTGGCTTGCGCTCCCTTTCGCCTTCAGGCGTTTTAAACCCATTTATAGGGTGATGATTTATAGCCCCGAATTTATTCGCGGGCGGCTGACGGGCTAGCACCATTTGAGAACAAGCATTAACAACTATCCATTGAGCATTACCCATTTATCAAGCAATGTCTCAGCAATACTATTGACGACTTTTCGATGTCGCCAATAGATATTATGGACAAAGGGCGAAGCACCATAGAGTGGCAAATACGAGCGTACAATAATATCTTCGACCTTTTCTTTCTCATCGTCTTCTTTCTTATAACCTTCAATATTAGCCAGCGGATAGCCGATAATATCATTCGGCGCATAGAAATTGACCCACTCACCGTCTATATGATGCTCATTTTCATGATAGCCGGAGAGACAAAGGGGTTGGGATGGACGATGCTCATTGGCTGGCGGAAACATCAAGCTCCAGAGTGCCAATGGACTCCCCATCGTGAAAAATCCGGTAAATGTTCGGCCCCACGACAGTTGAGATTCAGCAATGACCTCGCTAACATCTTCGGGAACCGTTGCCCCGTCCTTATAGCCTTGGTCATATTGGTTTTGCAAATCATAGAAATAGTTGCTGGCAATCACACTGCCTAAACTATGGCCAATCACAAATAAAGGTGCATCTGGCCCCGCGCCTGTGACCGGGGATGCCAATATATTGAGTTTCTCGGCAACGACGCGGTGCACCTGTACATAATAACTTTTCTCGATCGAACCCTTTGGGATTTCTTTCGCTTCGCGCCGATAAGCAATGGGGTCACCTAAATGGTTAATCATAAATTTGCGCAGTACACACCATGTGAAAAGATGCCCCATACCCCGACTTTGTTTTAATCTCTCTCTGAGCTTCTTTTCAGGTTTCTGCAGGATATCTGCCCAATAAATAAGTTCAATGGCTAAAGCATCTTTAGCCCGAATATCAAGACCCTGCCGACGCGCCGCGCAGTTGAATTTCCGCTTAATTCTACGGGCCAGCCTAGGCATACTACTGCACGGTTTATCCTTGGGATTGGCTTGATCGCCCATGCCATGAATAATGGCCACAGCGAGCTTTTGGGGTGGTGGGGAGCCAGTCATGCTATTTTGCCTAACTCTAAGTTAAACTGACTTTGGTTTGCCCTTCTTGAATAAATGAATGTGAGTTTGAGATGATCAAGGGCCTAAAGACCCTAAGCTTGAATAATGGGTTCGATAACCCGAAAATGAGACATAACAAGGCGGCTTTTGCCCTTTGTCTTGGGCGCAATTCTGAGCGTAACCCTAAGTCAAAACGCTCTTTAAATGAATAAACAATATTTATCTATATTTATACCATGTTGCTTCCTAATTGGCTGAAAACAAAACAAGGATACTTGCTCTGTCTTAAGCAAATATCCTTGCCGAATAGTCCACTCAAAATCATTTCAGACAATCTTAGGTGAGGGTCAATTCCACGGGGTTATGCGCTTCGTCACGTGCCGGACTCCAACTCCAAACCGGAGTAGGTTTAAAGGGTGCTTCCAAGAACAACGCTTGGATGCGTTCGAGTTCATTGCTTAATACAATTTCCGCCGCCCGATCAAGTTGCGTCGATTGATCAGGTGTGGGCTCCAAATAGCTATCGGTCGCTTCGTCATACATAGGGAATCCCCACCAATCCCAACACAAGGAATCAATCTTATTCAGCGCCGCCACATCTTGCACCAGATGACTGGCCACAAAGTGGATGCCGCGAATGGCCGGATTCTCATTGGTGGAAGCGACACAGAACTTGTCAGCATCAATCTGATCTTGTTTAGCAAGATGCCATGCCTCGGCGCCATTTAAAAATGCACCGGGTTGCATATCCACCGGATTAATACCGGAAACTTCAAAACGCTCGATACGTTTCGTATTCAGTTCCGGGTCAATCAAGCGCCACCGTTCCCCGGTCCAGACTTCAGCCACCACATGGTCGCTATAATAATCTTCTTCAAAATACGTCGCGAAGCCATAACGCGTCCGCGCCGGAATACCCTTATGTCGTGCGATAGACACGAATAGCGTGGCAAAATCACGACAACAACCCATCACACGATTTTGGGGTTCGCGGGGTTGGTTGAGCGAACGGTTGTCGTTTTGCATTAAGGTTGCCAATAGCGTCGACACATAACGCGCATCAATCTCACATAAGCGGTCGGCGGGTACTTCCCAACCATAAACATGTTTATCGGCCATATAATGGAAAACTAAGTTACTCACCACTTCGGCAATGTCTTCAACGGCATCCGGCAGATCATCAAATAAATGAGCATATTCACCGGGGTCTGTGGTTTTGCTCTGGCTTATATAGTAATCGTACATAGTGCGCCTTCTTTTCGTTTTAGGGTTTACGATGAGGTGACTAGTCTGGCGTAGTATGCCAAAAATTTTTTTGAAAAAATATGAGATAAGTCCACATAACGATCAACCTTTGTGCTATACTATGGTTGTCATCCGGGGAATTTTCAGTGCCCCAAAACCCTTTTATAGAGCCATTTTTGAAATATCACTTCTTCCTCTAAATTAACTCAAATATATGTTGTCAACATGAACCACCGCGACGGCTCTGGCCGAATATTTTTGTATATACAAAAACGGGCGACACATCTGTCGCCCGACCAACCTCAAACCCTGTTTAATGATTTAAAACAGCTATGGTCGTGGCACCCCACAATAGCGCCAGTTACCGACAACCCACATCGTACACGAAACTGTGGCATCATTGCGCAAACTCGCCGTAATTTGATCGCCATTTTGCGCACTTTGGAATAACCAGTTAAACCCCGTCATGACTGCCGGATTATCCAGCGCCAGAGTCCACTCCGTACACGTTGAGCCATTGCACACGCGCATATCGGTTTCTACCGGATTCGCGTATAACTGCACCACTGCATTCGCGCCATAGGCCGCATAATGACGTGAATTCGGGTCATCGGTGAATTGCAACGCCGATTCCCCACCCGCATCAGCACTCACTTGGGCAAATCCCAACACGGTGAATCGACTCAAATCGGTGGTGTCGCTAAATAGGCTTCCATCGGGCAAGGTGGCTTCGCGTAAATCGACGCCGGCCAGATTCGCACCCGTCAAATTGGCTCCCGTGAGATTCGCCCGTACAAGCGTGGCCCCTGTGAGATTACTATTGCTTAAGTTCGCATTGACCAAATTCGCTGAAAGCAAGCGGGCATCCGTTAAATTGACATTGCTTAACTTGGCTTGATTCAGTTGTGCATAGGTCAAATCTGCTTCACTCAGATTACTATCACTCAAATCCGCGCCCATGAGGTTCGCTGACCGGAGATTTGCGCCGCTGAGTTCTGACTTGGTTAAGTCAACACCCGCTAATGAGCCATCAACTAACCAACCCAAATCCCGCAAATCAGCAACAGCAGTGGCGGCTTGGTCACTTTCTTCCAATTTATCAACGAGTTTCAAGCGGACTTCTTCTGAGGTGGTTGTCACCGCTTGAAAGACCAAAAAGGCAATCAAACTCGTGACACCTGCGCCCAGCAATTCCGCGCCCACGCCTTCAATATAACTGCGGGTTAAGCTTTCTTTTTTCGAATAATCGCGACGATCAATGGTCATGCGCATATAGTTGTAAATCAGAAAACTTATAACAAAGAAAACCAGCGCCACAACGACACTGATGACATTTTGACTCATGATTTTTAAACTCCCTAAGCAATCATAGATTTGCAGAACCAAGTATAAGTCGATAGTAACGCAAGACTTAGCACCTTAGCAAATGGGTGGTGGTGACTCTTTGCCGCCTCAGGTTTTGTAGGTGGCAAACGAGATAATGTGGTTTAACTAGATTATACGCATTATTGCGCACTAGCCCGCACTCCTCAATCTCTCGCGCAGAGGTCATTTTTTATGGTAAGGGCAAACAGTTGGGGTGGCGCAACCGCTACTGATTGAAATCCATAGCTATAAAACAGCGTCCTATAAATGGACTGCGACCGTCACCTTCAGGAGTTCTAAACCCATTCATAGGGTGGTGATTTTTAGCCCCGAATTTATTCGAGGGCGGCTAATGGGCTAGCATCATTAGCCAGTCCGTTAATCTGCCACTGCCATACCCTCACCAATCTCCCAATAATTGGGGTTCTGGCCACATCGAATCTGGGCTTAAATTATAGATATAGCCTTTTATAGAAAGGTAAATCAAGATGAATAGGCTACTCGAAAAAACAGGTCTATTGCTCCTCCTCATTGTGACAATCGCGTATATCGGATTCATGGTTGTCGCATCTATTGCGCTTTTCCCGGAAGGTATTGTGGGGTTAATCGCGATTGTGGGCGGCACACTAATTTTCGTGCAAGTTTTAAAGGATCGTCTTAGCAATGCTGAAGACGACTATTATGCAAAGCATGTGGACAAATGAAACAGAAAAATATGATGACAACCACGCAAGATCAATTTGCTGATTATGAGATTATCGAAACCCTAGGTATTGTGCGCGGCAATGTGGTGCGTGCCCGCAATATTGGGCGCGATATCGTCGCTTTGTTCCGCAATATCGTGGGCGGCGAAATCACCGAATACACCAAATTGATTGCTGAATCGCGCGAACAATCCATTGACCGCATGTTAGCCGAAGCCGCTGATCTGGGGGCAGATGGCGTCGTGTGTATGCGCTTTACCACATCCAGCATTATGGATGGTGCGTCCGAACTGTTCGTTTATGGGACAGCGGTTAAGCTCCGCAAGAAAACCTGAATCTAAAGCTGGCAGATTGATCATTCATCTGTCAGCTTTTTGGCCTTCATTCCTCAGCATTTCGAAAATATAATAAATGAGGGTTATCATCGTAGGAACGGGATAAAACCCACTTTGCCAAAGCCCCCAACCTATCCTGTAGGGCTACAGCACGCCGTGGCCTCCATATAAAAATTATGAATTTTGTGAATCTTTTGTGCATTTTAACCAAGATGGTTGCGGAATTAAAAAACACCGTTTAGACTTAGGCCAGCTTTAAGAAATCAATCTGATTTTAGGAAAATAACATCTTGCTAGTTTTTAGTAACCTTCCATTGCGCATCCGCCGCCGCCGCCCAGAACACCAGAGTTCGGGACGGCTAATTGAGGTTCTATAACACAACTAGCCAAGCATCCAGCTAAGCTTACGCTATCCCGAACTTTTACCGAGTTCGGGATTTTTTGTTTCTAAGAGGAGTTCAGTTTTATGTCAATTGCCGTAGGAGTGTATGGCGCAAGTGGATATGCCGGTCAGGAATTGATTGATATTCTGGCCGATCACCCGCAATTCGAGGTGGCATTCGCCGTGTCAGATAGTTTTGTCGGGGAAAATGTACCGGGGACCCAGTTACAATATATTCCGCAGATTCAAGTTGATTTAAGTACGGTCGAAGCTGTTTTCTTATGTACCCCGCACGGCGCATCTGCCCAATTGGCCGCGAGTGCTTTGCAGGTCGGCGTCAAGGTGGTCGATTTATCGGCTGATTTGCGGCTGACTACTGTCGAAGATTATGAACAGTGGTACCAGACTAGTCATCCGGCTCCCGAACTTCTGCCCACCCCTTATGGTTTGCCCGAAATTCATTGCCATAATCTCCAGCAGACGGACGTCATCGCCAACCCCGGTTGTTACCCCACGGCTTCCCTCTTAGCACTCGCACCCTTAGCTCACCAAAATTATCTGCAACCCAATGCTCCCGTCATTATTGATGCCAAAAGTGGCGTTAGTGGCGCGGGTCGGAACCCAAAACCCCACACGCATTTTGTGGAAGTTTTCGGTGATTTGATGCCCTATAGCATCGGGCGCGCGCATCGACACACCGGTGAAATTGAACAACAACTCAAGCAACTCTTTCCGTCAGCTGGCAGTGTCATTTTCTCGCCACATTTATTGCCGGTTGATCGGGGCTTACTTGCCACCGTATATGCGCCACTCGTGGATGGCGTGAGCTTAGCCGATTTACAAACCGCTTTTGAAAATTTCTACGCCAACGCGCCGCTCGTGGATGTCTTGCCGAGTGGACAATTGGCCCGCCTCAAAGATGCCGTGCGCACCAATAAAGGCGTGGTATCTGTCAGCCAACCGACGCCGAATATGGCGCTCGTCGTTTCCGCGATTGATAACTTGCGGAAGGGTGCGGCCAGTCAAGCCGTCCAAAATGCCAACATCTTGTTTAACTTAGCCGACACCACCGGATTATTGTAGGAGAACTAGCCATGACCACCCCTATTGTTTTGAAACTCGGCGGCAACGAAATTGATGATACACATTTTCTCGAACAACTTGCCCAATATCTGAAGAAAAGCCACGTCCCGACCATTATTGTGCATGGTGGCGGCAAGGAAATCAGCAACTTGCAACAAAAATTCGGCATCGTACCTCAATATGTGAGCGGCTTACGGGTCAGCGACCCTGACTCCCTCAAGATTGCCGAAATGGTGTTGTGTGGCATGGTCAATTCCCGTTTGGTGCGGACATTGCAACTCGCCGGTCTCGAAGCGCAAGGCATGAGTGGTCAAGATCGAGGCCTCATTAAAGCCAAGAAATTGGCACATCCCGATGGCGATTTAGGGTTTGTCGGTGAACCGATTGCAGTGCGCGGCGATGTATTGCAAGGCATGTTGGCGCAGGGTGTTATTCCGGTGATTTCCCCGATTTGTTTGGGTGAAGATGGCGCGTATAACGTCAATGCTGATCATGTGGCCGGGGCTGTAGCGCGAGCTGTGGGCGCGGAAAAAGTCATCTTCGTGACCAATGTGGCCGGGGTGATGGCCAATGACTCGATTTTGGAATGGTTAACCCCGCCAGAAGCCGATAATTTCATCGCCAACGGCACTATTACGGGCGGCATGATTCCGAAAGTCCAGACAGCTCAGAATTTGGTCGCGGCGGGTGTTCCGCAGATTACGATTACCAATTTGCACGGTGCGTTTACCAATCGCGGTACGACCATTAGCGCGGGTGTGGTTTAGTTGACCCTCACCCCCGACCCCTCTCCCGCAAGCAGGCGAGGGGAGACCTTTTGCCGAAATTAGTTTGCATATCGGGCAATTTCGTCGCAGATTAATCAGGAAAT
>JBNLCD010000225.1:0-8427 GCA_050303635.1 Anaerolineae bacterium | reverse complement strand
CTTCAAGATCAATATCACGTTCATAAAGGATCGGCAAGGTGTCGGCCCAAGAATCTTTGGTGGTCCAGAATGGGGTTTGGACCAGATAACGGGCCACCCAACCTTCAATATCGCCATTTTGTTGTTTGACATAGATATATGGTGTATTGCCATTGATGAGTGCTCGACCTACCACAATAATGGGTTCACGGGGTGGTAATGTGTAATCGAATGGGGCATAGATGAATGGCTCAAGGTGAATTGCGGCTGGATATTCTCCACCAATTCTTGCGATAAATGGATCGCGTGCTTCAGCATCCAAGCGTTCAAGCTCTTCTAGTGTATCGATACTGGGTAACTTCGTTTGCCAATCTGGGTCAGATAACGCCAGATATTCGGATAAAACCCAGCCCTCCAAGCCTGTCGCTTCATGGACAACATACACCCAAGGTGAATCAGCTCGCCACCAACGTTCTACCGTTTCGTAAAGTTGAACAACAACCACATCCCCGCGTTGGAGTTCGCCGATTTTTGTGTCTAGATTTGACCAATCATATGAATTCGGTGCATAGCGTACATTGAGTGTCTCAACAATGACCTCACCCGTCACCACTTCCGAATCTTGCGCCAGACCAGAGGATACCGGTAATAATCCGCTCACTAAACTTAAGACGATTAGCCCAAACAATAATTTCAATTTATGTGATAACATCGTCGTACCTTTCTAATTTTCACCCTGATATTCCTAGCATACCGCGCTTAAGCTTGAAAACCCTCTACGCGGGGCGCATGTTTTCTCACCGCAACCTGACGCTGAACCTACGCTGACGAAAATTACCCTTTGTTGTGGGCTTCTAACAAGCTTCTATATTGCGTGGGTGGATGGCGAATGCTAACCTCTGTTTAAGTGAAAATATGAAATAAGCGAGAAAAGCATGAGTGTCAAACCTATTGTGATTTACCCCAAAGAGGAAGCGAAACTCCGCGAAAAATCGGTCGAAATCAAAAAGATCGACCGCAAAATTCAACAACTTATCCAAGATTTGAAAGATACACTCGCCACCCAAGAAGGAGCTGGCCTCGCCGCTGTCCAAATTGGTGTTCACAAACGGGTCGCATTAATTTGCTTGGGGCAGGAAGCAGGCGAAATGGAACCGCCGCGCGTGATGATTAATCCTGAGATTTTAGAAGAAGGTCCACTCACCAAAGGCTTTGATGGTTGTCTGAGTTTACCCCGTGTCTCCACATGGGATAGCCTGCGACCCGAATGGCTTAGTTTTCGCGCCCAAGACGAAAATGGAGAAATTTATGAACTTCGGGTTGAAGGTGCTGATGCGGCAGTGGTCCATCATGAAATCGATCATTTGGACGGTGTCTTTTTCCTTGATCGTTTGACTGAAGATGCCCAACTTTATATCGCGATCGATACCGAAAATGGACCCAAATTAATGCCGTTAGATCGCATCCCAACATCCAGCTAATCTTCACCACCAATCAAATCATATGCGGTGTCCTTGAGGATGTCGCATTTTTGTTTCCCTAAATTTTTGTTACCACATTGCTAAAATAACGTGAATTTTGGTTTAGACTTGAGCACAGAAGCGGTTGATTGTTCAGTTGATTCAAAGGCAAGGGGCTCAAGGCCACCTTGTTACAACTAATTGAGGCATGACCGGGGCCCAGTTCAGTCCCAGATCATTCCTTTAACAAGGGTCTTCAAGGCTTGTCCGGTAATTATTTTAGCAAATCAGGGTCGCATGGGTGAAGTCACCCCGGCCGAGTAAACGATTGATCCAAATGCCAAAATGATAGCCTGCAATTTTGGCCGCAATGCGCGTATATTGTCCCCAGCGAGAATGGGCGCGCAGGTGCTTGATCTTGAAAACATCGGTCAGAATAGCAAAAGCGGTTTCGACGACTTGCCGTTTGCTAGCTAACCATTTCTTAGCTTGACGTGTCCAAGGCGGTTGCCCCCGTGAGTTATTTGGCGGCACACTGAGGACCCTCGCCTGAAAGCAAGTGTGCCAGTGGTGTTGCCAACGGTAACCATTAAAGCCTTTATCTGCCAGATAGAAGGTCGACGTTGGGCAACCTACGGCGGACCAAGCCCCGATGAAACCGTAGGGGGTCACGGCCCGCACCGCATAGCTATCGGTGCGCCGGTGCGGTGGTCCAATAAGCTGGGGGACGCCGTGCCGGGCACTGACGAACGCTTCCATTAACCAGCGATCATTGATATCCGCGGCCCCCAACAACCACCCACTCAGCGTGCCGTTGGGACGAACTGCCGCCAACAGGTGATCGCCCCAAAACCAGCCACCTTTTCCGCGTCCGATTGTGCTATCCCATAGCCAGTGTCCCTGATCACGACTGTATTGCCCCAAACTCCCGGCGGGAATGGGTAAACAATCCACACATTCATACGCCACTGTTTCTTCTTGCGACAGGCGGGTCCCCAGATAGGCTTGTAATTCAACTAAAACACCATATAAGCGTCGTTTCCGTTCATTGAAGCCACTTCTTTGCGGCAGATGCGGAAACCATGCTTGATAATGTTTATGCATGTATCTCACAAACCCCCGTTCGGATTCCCAACTTACGCCCCAGCGCCATTCACTGACGATCGCTAAGGTTAATATTTCACTATCCCGGCATAACGCCGGGCGTCCCCGTTGGCTTTTCTGCTCCGCTATATATTCTGCATACCAGTCATCCACAAAAACGTATATCATGATGATAAAAGTGTCTAAATCGATATCTTCCACGATGTTTACTCCTTTGGTGGTACAAAGAGTTTACATCTGTAGATCTGTTTTAGACACTTTTATTATTTACCGGACAAGCCTTGAAGACCCTTGTTAAAAGCATAACTTAGGGGTGAATGGGTCTGGTAACCCCAAATTAGTCATAACAAGGTGGCGTTAGCCCCTTGGCTGGGAAGCAATTCAGTCACCATCCGCTTCTGTGCTCAAGACTAAACCCAAACTCACGTTTTTTTACAAAAAAGGTAACGAATCTTTTGGGATAATCAACTGGTCAATTGCCAGTCAAAACACCCTCTCCATTCAGAATGCGGAGGGTGTTCATTTTTTAGTGCGAATTGCTTGAAAGCTTGTGTTTAAGACTGGGAGGAATAATTTTTTATGACTGAATTAAGCGATTTCATTTCAGCAGGTTATTATCTCACTCAACCCGTGGTGCTTGATTGGATAGATGAGGATATACAAAAACTGATGCCAGAAAAAGTCATCAGTTTATCATCATGTATATCACCATGCATTCCGGATACAGGTTGGCGACATGAACGAGACAAATTTGGTTTGGCAGAAGATGTTTTAGACGAGATGAATGTGTATTTCAAAGAGGCGTTCATCCAAGGAAAAGTTGATTATCCTTCCACATGGTATACATTACATGAAGTTCATAATTTTTTAGCAAAATTTGGTCAATATTTACCCGATGTAATGATTTTAGGGCGCGGGATTCATCCTGACATATTGCCAGAGTTGCAACAAGAAGCACACGAACATCGAACCACTATGCAGAAATCTAATTATGGAACACATGGTATTTTCGAAGCAATTTTAGAGAATCAGCCGATTGAAGGTACGGGCGCCAAATTGGGTTACGAGGTCGTTGGTATAAATTTAGGACTCGAACATTCAATGTATTGTTATCAATTGATAGGTGATTTTGCCAAACAGTTTAATGCTAAGCTTAACCAGTATGGTTTTTACGATGATTTCAGTCTGGCTAAGCAATATGGGATTAAAGCCAGTGCCTTTTATGAAAATGGCGATTCTGTTGGCGATTGCTATTGGTGTCCATTGTTAGTTGTTCAATATGAGCGGTAAATATCCAACAAAAAACACCCCCTGCGAAAATTTGCAGAGGGTGTTTATTTTTTACAACTAATTTAGCGCGAAATTAAGCTTCGTTTTGCCAGAAATCAGCATCGTAAGCCGGCAGTTCGCAACGGAGCGGACGATCTTCGCGCAAGCCAAGTTCATAACCCGCTTGCATAAGTTGGTGAATTTCGCTCGTACCTTCGTAAATCACCGCACCCTTACTGTTACGCAAGTAGCGTTCAACGGGATATTCGTCGCTGAAACCATATGCACCGTGAATTTGAACGGCTTCGAGGGCGGCTTGTACGCTCATGTCAGTGGCATACCACTTCGCCAAACTGGTTTCGCGGGTATTGCGCAAACCTTCATTTTTCATCCACCCAGCTTTGAGGCAGAGCAAACGACTGGCTTCATACCATTGGCGCATATAGGCCAATTTTTGTTGAACCAGTTGGTGCTTACCAATAGCCTTGCCAAAGGTTTCGCGGGTGTGGCAATAAGATACGCTGTCTTCGAGACAAGCGCGGATCAAACCCACCGCGCCAGCGCCTACGGTATAACGGCCATTGTCGAGACAGCTCATCGCGATGTAGAAGCCTTCGCCTTCTTCACCGATACGGTTTTCAACGGGAACTTCGACATCTTGCATAGCAATCCAGCCCGTGGAGCCGGCGCGGACACCAAGTTTGCCGTGGATATCGCCGGTGGTGACACCCTTCATATCTTTGGTGACCATGAAAGCGGTGATGCCATGATGGCCAGCGCTGGTATCGGTCTTAGCAAAGATCAGGAAGTGATCGGCTTTGGTGGCTAAACTAATCCACATCTTTTCGCCGTTGAGGATATAAGTATCGCCTTCACGACGGGCGGTGGATTGCATTGCGGCCACATCGCTCCCGGCATTGGGTTCGGTTAACCCGAATGCGGCGTATTTTTCGCCCTTTGCTTGGGGCGTTAGGAACCGTTGTTTTTGTTCTTCGGTACCCCATTGGAGTACAGCCATGCTATTCAAACCCATGTGAACAGACATGACAACGCGTAGGGTCGTATCGCCACGCTCAAGTTCCTCACACACCAAACCGAGCGTAATATAGTCAAACCCTTGACCGCCATAACGAACCGGAATATTGATCCCCAAGATACCCAATTCAGCCATACGCGGCAGAATGTCGGGGTTCATTTCTTGTTTCCGGTCCCATTCACCAATGGTGGGGGTGACTTCGTTCGCTACGAAGTCGCGGACCATTTTTTGAGCCATCAAGTGTTCTTCGTTAAGTGAAAAATCCATATTGTGTTAAACACCTCAATTGTAATGCAAAAACTGCTTGTTAATTATCGAATGGGGATTCGAGAATTGGATTATATCATGCGGATATTGTGCTATCCAAGAGCGGTTTAGATGAATATTTGATGACATGTGTAACCCTATTCAAATTGTGGGCAAGTCGGTTCGTTGTCGGTGATGCCGTATTGAATGCGTTCGGCATCAGTAAAATCGCCACGGACGAGGCGTGAACACGCAACATCAAGCGTTGTGTGATAATCGACATCCCACAAGCGTAGGGTTTGGTTGGCCGACCCGCCAATAAATTGCGTACCATCGGGACTAAAAGCCACACTATAAACATTATCGTTATACCAAGCGATGCTGATTTGTTCGCCTGAAGCAACATCCCATAAACGTACCGTATTGTCGTCCGCTCCGCTGATAATCTGAGTACCATCCGGACTAAACCCGACACTATTAACCGTATATGTATGGCCCGTGAAAATCTCATCTTGTACGCCTGTTACTACATTCCACAATCGAACAGTTGTATCCTCTGAACCACTGAGAACTTGTGTCCCATCCGGACTAAAGGCCACGCTTCTAACCCGGTTGGAATGACCGTTAAAACTATAGAGTAGCTCACCGGACCTAACATCCCATAACTTCACGGTATGATCATACGATCCACTGACAAGTTGGGTGCCATCCGGACTGAAAGCGATACCGGTTATTGTACTCTGATGATCATTCAGAATATGGATTGGTTCACTGGTTGCCACATCCAAAATTTGCACCGTACCATTGCTTAAGCCAATCGCGACTTGCGTACCGTCCGGGCCAAAGGCAACACTCGCGACCCACTTGGTGGTATCCATTGTAAATACGTTGAGTTGTTCACCGGATGCAACGTCCCACAGGCGCGCTGTAGAGTCATCAGCCCCACTTATGAGTTGAGATCCATCCGGACTAAAGGCCACGCTATAGACACCATCTTCGTGGCCAATGAGCGTGTGGAGTAGATTACCTGATCGAATATCCCATAGGCGTATGGTGTGATCATCTGAAGCACTCGCCAGTTGCGTCCCGTCCGGACTAAAAGCCGCACTGCGGATACCATCTGTGTGTCCCGTGAAATTACGAATTTGGGTTTGGATAACCGTATCCCATAAGCGTATGGTCGTGTCTTTAGATCCGCTAATAACTTGGGTATCATCAGGCAGAAAGGCGACGCTATAAACCCCATCTTTATGTCCGGCAAGTACTCGAAGTTGGATACCCGTCGCCGCATCCCACAAACGCACCGTCCCGTCAATTGATCCACTGACGAGTTGGGTACCGTCGGAGTTAAAGGCAATTGCCAACGGAAAAGCATCCGGATTCATAACAATTCTAGTCAGTTCTTCCTGCGTAGCGATATCCCAGATGCGCACCGTTTCATCATGTGAGGCACTGGCGATATACTTACCATCTGGACTGAAAGCGACACTCCAGATCAAATCTTGGTGACCGTTAAAAGTATGGAGAATTTCGCCAGTCTCAACATTCCACAAACGCACCGTCCCGTCAAGCGATCCGCTGACCAATTGGGTGCCATCGGGATTGAACGCCACGCTCCATACCGCAGACTGATTTTCAAGCCTTAAGATTTCGCTTTGTCCACTCGCGATATCCCACAGGCGAATTGTGCCATCCCATGAGGCACTGGCAATTTGGGGGCCGTTGGGATTGAATGCCACACTATCGATAGACCTCGTATGCCCCTCAAATGTGTGGATTAACTCACCACTGGCGACATCCCACAACTTGACAGTGTCGTCGGTGGACCCACTCACGATTTGGGTGCCGTCCGGGCTGAACGCGACACAATCGACAAGTGCTGCATGCCCCCTAAACGTCTGGATTAACTCACCGCTGGCGACATCCCATAACTTGATGGTGTAGTCAATCGATCCACTGACGATTTGGGTGCCATCGGGACTAATTGCGACACTGCTTACCCAATATCCATCAGTGAAAATTCTACGAGCATATAAGTTGTCCAGATTTTTATTTAGAACACTATAAACTTGCTCATTATAAGCAGTGTTTAAGGCTCGGATACCGAGTAAGGTTGCAATTTCAACATTGCCTGCCGGATTATTGAAAATATTGAGAGCTTCACTCACCAACCGTAATGAATCGGCCCGTGCTTCGCTATCTTTTACGAGTTGAGCGACTTGGGTTAAGGTTGGTGGAATAGCGGTCAGTTCAGCATTGGCATCGGCAACTTGGGTATTGGCCAAATTCGCATTCTCTTCAGCATCACCTTGGGCGATAGTAGCTGTGACAAGTTGGTTGTTCGCATCCACAACTTGTCCATTAATATGAGTCAACGTGGGCGGGACAGCGGTCAGTGCACGATTGGCATTACTTATCTGGGTATTAGCCGCATTCACGTTTTGCTGGGCGTTGCCCTGCGCAACAGTTGCTGTGCTGAGTTGATTATTCGCATCATTGACACGCTGGGTACCGACCAGTGACGCCCCAATCGTTGCCAAGATCGCAAGTACAGCCACAGCAGACCCGATGATGCTGGTGCGCCGAATGCCCCGAAGTTGACGCGTGCGCTTATCGCTGGCTTCAATATATTCACGCTGTAAGTCTGTCGGTTCAGGTTGTTTGCCGGCTGATGAGGATAACCAATCTTGCGCTTGGGTGAGTTCATCATAAATGAGGAGAAAACTCGCGTTTTTCTGGCGTTGATGCCATTCTTGGGCCCGGAGTTCCAGCGTGGTATGTTGTTCTTTGTAGTCGTAATCGGTGTTGATAATCTCAAATAATTTAGCAAATCGTTCCGCAAAATCATCATCTGCGCGAAAAAAGAAATAATTGATGTGTTTTAAAATGCTATCATTGCCATCATAAACATTATGGGGCTGGCGGTTCCCCCACAGAGTCCGTGTGGCATCTTGTTCAGGATTAGCGAGTCGCTTAGCCATGTCGGCAATCGCATCTTCGCGTTCATAATCGAGATGGAGAACGGGGATAATGCGCTTACCCAGTTGGCGCGCATGCTCGATTTCAAGATGACAAATCGGCGAGGCCATTGAATTTGGTGACAGGACCACCACAAAATTATTGGCTTTAGCAATACCCTTCTTAATTTCTTCCCACCATGCCTGCGACGCTGGAATCGATTCCCAATCTATCCAAATATCTTGTTCACGTTCAGCGAGGGCATCACGCAACTTTCCAACAAATTCTTTATCGAGGCGCGAATAGGAAATAAACACGTCAGACATGAAAGTATCCTTGAATTCAATTTCTTTTGAACGTTATTCTAACCACGTC
>JBNLCD010000224.1:0-8448 GCA_050303635.1 Anaerolineae bacterium | reverse complement strand
TATGGAACCCACTTTTCATACAAATGAGCGGATTATTGTTTCACGGCTCGATTATATCGTGGGCGAGCCCCAACGTGGCCATGTGATTGTTTTTCAGCATGAAGATGACAGCTATCTCATCAAACGCATTATCGGTCTACCAGGTGAAACCATTGCCATGCGCGATGGTAAAGTCTTTGTGAATGAACAATATCTGGATGAAAACTATATTGGCACCATTTGCAGTGCCGAATCTTGTCATGAACGCGAATGGACCTTAGGCGAAAACGAATATTTCGTCTTAGGTGACAATCGCAATGCCAGCTTAGATAGCCATAACTTTGGGCCGATAGATGTCCACCAAATTGTTGGTCGGGTTCGCATGCGTTATTATCCATTTCGTGATTTTAGCTGGATCATCCCCTAAACTTGATCAGCTTATCCCAAAGCGAAACCCATTGTTTTGAAATTGTTTTCAAACTGGTATATGACAATCCACCGGAGGATGTGTTATATTTGTTTCACTTTGGGGTTAGGGCAAAAATACAGGTTTCAAGCAGATTAAAAACTGTTAATAATTGACTAGATTTTGTTAATTCTCCTCCCCAATGAACCTTTTTTTTTAGTTTTGACGACTAAAGGTATGACTGTATGAACCCAAGTGCCAGCGATGAACAACTGGCCACGCAAGCCAAAGAGGGCAATCAACAGGCATTTCTTGAATTGTATGACCGTTATTTAACTAAGGTCTACAACCGTGTGAAAAGTCGGATTCCCCTCAAAGATGCTGAGGATGTCACGCAAGAAATTTTTATAGCAGTGGTGAAATCTCTGCCAAAATTCGAGCAACGTTCTCGGTTTAGTACATGGCTATATACGATAGTTAACCGGCAGATTGCGGACTATTATCGTCGTCATTATCGCCGTAATGATGATCAAAAAGTCCCATTAGAGAACGATTCTCAACAATTCAATATGCCCAGTTATGAGCATGAGAATTTGGATGAGATGGTTGTGTTACAACGCGCGCTCCAATATTTACCGGAAAACTATCAGGAGATTATCATGCAACGTTTTGCCGATGGCTTGACGTTTCGTGAAATCGCTGAATCGCGTGATCAATCTCTAGAAGCGGTTAAGTCACTTTATCGACGGGCTATTGAAGCATTACGCAAACAAGTTGGTGAAGAACAACGTGGATGACAAACACTTAGATAACGAATTGGCAAACTACACAGATCGTATACTTGCCGGAGATGACATGAACGCATCGACTGAGACTCAAGAATACGCATATTTAGTGCGTCAATTGAGTGATTTAGTGGCACCCGATGAGGGTCCTCGACCTGAGTTTCGAATGAAGCTTGAGAGTCGTCTTAAGGATGAGTTAGCTGAACTCAGTCATGAGACGACTGAAATTCAGCACGCTAAACGACAAGCCATCGTTCAATCGTTACGGCGACGGCGTCGCCAGCAATATATTGGTTTGGCCGCTGTGTTTGTAGCTGTCATTGGTGTTGCCTATTTTGTAGGGAACAGCAATGACACACAGGGCACAGTGTCTGGCTCACCATTAGTGCTTTTTGGTGCGATGTTTGTTTTGTTTGTGCTAGCATGGGCCGTTAATAATTATTGGGAACGACGCCAAAAATAGTTGAATGTAAAAATTCACGCCCTCTAACTTAAGATTCCTCTTATTCATACCCTCGTTCTATTAAGCGTGTTATAATCGCACCATGTGTGTTTACAATTTTGTCATTCAACTACAATGAAATACTGGACATTGTTATGACATCAACCGAAATCATTGCTTATATCATATCAATTGCTATTCCTGCATTTTATGGGGACATCATGTGTACGCGGGATACCTTCGGCACAAGTAAGCGAGGTATTCTGCTGGGCACAATGGCATGGGGTGCGTTTGGTGCATTCGGCTTAGCCTATATCATCAATACCGCTTTTTTCCGAGCGCTGGATGCAGACCATGATTATTTAGTTTCAACGCTTACCGCACCGGTGATTGAAGAAATTCTCAAGGCGAGTATCCTTTTTGTCTTCATCTGGAATCCCAAATTTCGTTATGTAGTTGATGGAGCAATTTATGGTTTTGCGGTAGGTATTGGCTTTGCCGCAATGGAAAATCTGAGCTATGTGTATTCCGATGTTAGTGGGGGTGCCATCTCCTTAGCCATTAGCCGCGTGCTTTCCACCGCATTGATGCATGCCGTTGCGAGTGCAATTGTCGGGCTTTCGCTCGGTTCATTACGCCGCGTTCATTCACAAGCTCGACGCGCTTTGAATGTGGGCGGCATTTTTATTGCCATGCTCATTCACCTGAGTTTCAACAATATTGTCTCCGAACATGGCACAATCTGGGGCGGTTCGCTTAATCTCGATGGCCACTTAATCTTGCTGATTGCGATTGGTCTTGGCATCGGCGGTGGTGTACTGATTGTCTTCCTCATCAATCAAGAACTTCAAGATGAAAAAGAAAGTTTCGAGAAAGCTTTGGGCCTCCATGTTGGCGTTTCGACAGGGGAACGCCAAGCCGTCCAAAATGTTGGTAGCGAAGCTATGGAAGGCATCTTCAAGCAAATGGAAGACGATTTTGGAGCCGAAAAAGTGTTGCTCATTCGTCGTCTACTTGCCACCCAAGCCAATATTGGTATTTTGCAGAATAACCTTCAATCACCCACAACCGAACGCCTGCGTAAAGCTTGGGAAGCAGAAATCGAAGAGTTAAAAGAAGAAGTTGAAGCCCTCCGTCGTCAATTGGGTATGTATGTAAACAGCTTCCTCAACAATGTATTCCCTGAAAACGATAATCTGCTCTGGCAACAAGAGCTGGGTAATTATGACCCCACTATGGTTCACACCTTTGATACATTTATGCGTGTTTCAGAGCTTGCCGCCTCTTTTACTCCCGAAGAATTAACCGAGATTGCAGAACGTCTTAAGGAAATTGAAATTTTCAAAGACGTCACCACTGCCAATCTTGAAAGTTTGAGTCGTGCTATTGAAAATCGCACCTACCCTGATGGCGAAATGCTTTTCGATCAGGGCGATGAAGGCGATGCGATGTATCTGATCAAGGAAGGCGAAATTGATATTATCCTTGTTCAACATGATGGCACCGAAAAACACCTCAAATATTTGGGTGAAGGCAAAGTTGTCGGTGAATTCTCTGTATTAGATGGGGATACGCGTTCAGCACGGGCCCGTGCTAAAGGCGAACTCACTGTCGGTGTGCTTCAACGTCAAACATTCCTGATGTTTATTCAAAGCCGTCCCCACGTCATTTTGTCCATGCTTAAATATTTAGCTGGTAAGGCTCGTTATACAACCAGTTCAGTCGAAGAAAGTATTAAATACGCCCAACATATCGCTGATGGTGAATACGAACGCCTGAAAGCAATGGCCGCCGCGACTAAAACTATACGGGCGATCAGTTCTGACGCAACAGCGCAAGAAGTTCACGAGCAAATAGACTTGCTGGGCGATGATGGTGAACCTACCGATATCAATGAAGATACAGCGGCTATTCTTTGTCGAACTTTTGCTAAAGTAGCTGAAACTATTCAGGAACAAGAAGCAGAGTTGCGTGAAATGGCTAGCTAAGCCATTGAAAACGCTCGTTAGACGCGCAGTTTGATTTGGGAGAAAATAGTGGATATACAAAATACGGATGGTATAGCTGAAGAGTTACTTCAAGAATCGGCCTTATTTAAAGGTTTAGAGTTGATTGTTCTTAAAGAACTCGTTTCTGTCATGAAACTTGAATCTTATCCCGCCGGCAAATTGCTATTTAATAAAGATGATGCCGGCGATGAAATGTATATAATCTTAAATGGCAAAGTACGTATTTTTATCAAAAATAATGAGGGGCGCGAATTTACCATCCGCGAATTTCGTGAAGGTCAAATCTTTGGTGAATTTACGCTTTTGGATCAGACCACGCGGTCGACATCAGCAGATGTTAGCGAAGACGCCGATTTGCTCATTCTGGATAGAAATACATTTCTCGAATTTATGAAAACCCATGCGGCAATTGGGTTACGGATGATGCGCGGTCTGGCGGGACGCATTCGCTATACCACCGATTATTTGCAAGCTGTGATAGAGTCTACTAAACTCTTAAGCGAGGGGAATTACAAAGAAGCCTTAACAAGCATCACAGATTCACCAGACCCTGATATTCATAATTTGCATGCGGCCTTTGTCGAAATGATTCAACGCGTTGAAGAGCGGCAAGTTGAACTACAAAGCAAAATTGAGGCGAAAAAAGCCTCAACAAATGATAACTAACTGTTGAAGACTTTGGCAAAATTAACCTAATATTGGGCAACCTAGACATCCTCGCTTATAATAGAAACTTGGATGGATATACAATTTTGACTTGCGCTGAAGGTACATACCGTGCCACAATCAGAAATGTGGAGAATTCGGGGCAGGAATTACACTGTTTTTTGCATAGCTATTAATCCGTATCTTTTAAGGAGTATTTTCACATGGGGCAAATCATTTCGATTCACTCATTCCGGGGTGGAACTGGTAAATCGAACCTTACGGCTAACATTGCTACAATGACCGCCATGGAAGGTTATCGTGTAGGGATCGTTGATACTGATATTCAATCACCAGGTATTCATGTATTGTTTGGTTTCGATGATTCCAATATGGAAACCGCCCTCAATGATTATCTGTGGGGCAAAATTGAAATTCAAGAAGCCGCTTATGCCGTTCATGAAACTGTTGGAAACCAACCAGGGCGTGAATTCCTCAAAGATTTGAAGTTATGGTTGATTCCCTCCAGCATTCGAACTGGTGAAATTGCCCGTATCTTGCGGGAAGGCTATGATGTAGGGATGCTGAATGATGGCTTCCACTCACTCATTGAAAAGCTCAATTTGGATTTCCTTTTTATTGATACCCATCCGGGCTTGAATGATGAAACGCTCTTGTCTATCGCGATTTCCAATGCGTTGATTATTATTTTGCGACCTGATTCGCAAGACTTCCAAGGAACCGCGGTAACTGTTGATGTTGCCCGCAAATTAGAAGTGCCCAAGTTACGCTTGGTCATCAATAAAGCTCTCTCACAAGTTTATGATATTAATAAACTCAAAGATGAAATTGAAGAAATCTATAGTGCAACGGTTTCTGCAGTATTGCCACTCTCTGAAGATGTTGCATTTAATGCCAGTAAAAACATCTTTAGTGCGGCCCATCCTGACCATCCGTGGACCCAAGCTGTCCGCCAAGTGGCCAAGGATATTACATCTTAAGTAAGGTAGCGTTTGCAAGACAAATTAGTGTAAGCATCCGCCGCCCCTTATTATCGTTAGCCATTTATGCTCAAGCAGATAAATTGTAGCAACCCCGGTTTCTTTTTATCTGCTTGGGTATCCAGCTGACATTTTACCAACAGAAGGGATCAAATATTATGGGTGCAACCTGTTGGATTTCTGGTGGACCAGCGCATGCATCATGTCGGTTTTGTGGCCGTTTTGTTTCAAAGGATCACGCCTCTAAAATGCCATTCTTTTTGACAGTTTATGTGGGTGAGAAACAAATTCCCAAAGCAATCGTGGTAGCTGATGCAATTTGGTGTGGAGCCTGTCGTCCCCAACCGGAACCAATCGAAATGCCCGACATTTACTAGGAGCGATTCGATGAGTCTCTATGATCGACTAACAAATAAAATTGGCGATGATGACGAACCGAGTCGTGGTCTAACGCCTTTAGATATTGCAGATTTGCCTGCCCCTCAGCGAAAAGTAATGTTTTCCTTATTACGTGATACCAAAGCGGCAACTGAAGGCATTAGCTTAGAGCAATTAAGTGAAAATCTCGGTGAACCTGAAAACTTACCAGATACCATCGCCGCTTTAATCAAAAGTGGTTGGCTCATTGAAATTGGTGAAGAAAACCGCCGTTACAAAGTTAATATTCGCCGTAAGAGAAGCAGTTCTCTAGGGTTTGGAATTTGGACATCATTGTCAGATCGAATCACGCAGAAAATGAGTGAATTTGACGTCAATGATTTACCAGCACGGAAAACACAATTGCCAAACACCTTAATTGATCAACCTAACAATGATCCAAACGAATAAATTTTACTTTGCTGAATGACCAGATAGATATTTTCTTGAAAATCGCCCCCTAAATCCTAGGGGGATATTTTTAATATGGTGATTCGCACCGACTATTACAATGAAGTACATCCGAGATATTTGTTAAAGCCACCATTTTAGATTAAGCTTTCTAGCAACTTCGGTGCGCTGAGATATGGTGAAGAAATTATGACTCAAGAACTCAATCCAACGCTTCAAGCAAATCTAAGTCATTACTTGCCGGCTGATTTACTGAGTAAACTTCCTGAACGACAAGCAATGCGCGAGGCCATTCAACGTCTCGGTAGTTTACATACCTCGGTATCTTCATTTTTACCTTTATATATTATTGAAAATGAAGAAGCCCTGAAGCGTGATGCTGGGTATTTGCGGCCCGGTACATTTATGTTTGCAGATGTATCTGGATTCACCGCTTTGTCTGAAAAATTACAGGCTAAAGGTGGTGCTGAAGGCGTTGAGATTCTCACGCAAATTATTAACGATTATTTTGCTAAGATGCTTGAAATTATTGCAAAATCCGATGGTCAGCTTTTGAAATTTGCCGGCGATGCATTGCTGGCCTTTTTCCCCGAACGTCCGAATGAACGAATGGATGAAGCCGAAAAAGCCATTCGGACAGGGTTACGTATGCAACGCTCGATGCAGGAATTCTTTCAGCCCATTCAAAACGACTTGTTGACCGAATTATTCGGTGAGCACGACCTTGAACTTTCCATGTCGATTGGGATTAGTCGAGGCGAATTATTTGAGGCGCTCGTTGGTAATACGACCCAACGTGATCATATTATTCAGGGATCACTGCCCGGCATGGCTGAAAAAGCTGAAGAAGTCGGCATCCGAAATGACGTTATTATTGATCAAGCGCTTTATGAAACATTTACTGATGAATTTACGATGACCGAAATGGGACCAGGTTTTTATCAAGTCGTGGATGATTTAGGTGACGACTTAGGCGATTTTGAATTTCATATTCCACGACGGCGGCGGGCATCAAGCGGGTCACTCTTCGGTGTGCTCGAAAGTAACCCAATGGAAGAACTTCAAGAAGAACTTGAGCGAGTTCAAACGGTTGCCTGCTATGTAGCCAGTGAAGTTGTTAATAAATTAGCGATCACCGCTGAACATGTCACCAGTGAAAATCGACCGGCTACGGTTATTTTTAGCCACGTCACGGGTTTTTCAGAGATGTTGGATGTATGGGGCCCCGAGGAACTCTCCCGTATCGTCACAATATTAAGTCGCTATTACAGTATTGTGCAAGGGATTATCTCATCCTACGGGGGCGTTCTTACGCGGACAGATCCTTACAAAAATGGTTTTAAAATGCTGATGACGTTTGGAGCCCCGGTTGCCCACGCGGATGATCCTGAACGTGCTGTTAAAACGGCCCTCGAAATCTCGCGGCAACTTGCCCTTTTTAACGAACGATTGCTCGATGAACTTCCGCCTGAACTGCACCGCCATCCATTCATCGAACAACGATTCGGTATTACACACGGTCAAGTTTTTGCAGGTGAGGCTGGCTGGCGTGCTCGTCGTGAATATACCGTGATGGGCGATGACGTAAACTTAGCCGCGCGGTTAATGGGTAAATCTGAATTCGGAACTATCTATGTCAGTGCGCGCGTTTGGGCGCGTACCTCAGATGTATTTGAATTCGAAACACTTGAACCCATGTCACTTAAAGGCAAGAGTAATATTATTCAGGCCTATCAAGTGCTTCGTCCTTTGCGGTCAACATCAGAAATTCCCCTCACATCAGATACGCCGTTCATTGGTCGCGAGTTGCTTATGACCTCTTTAACGGCCATGTTGAAACGTGCTAGCCAACAGAATATTACTGGCGCAGTGGCAATGGTAGCCGATGCTGGCACTGGGAAAACCCGTACTGCACACCAATTGGTGAAGGCCGCCGCCAGTTTTGATTTTGATGTGGCATGGAGTGCTTGCCAAATTCATAATGAGCGTAAGACAAATTGGGTAACTTTGATTGCGCAACTCTTACAACTAGATGTCAAACAATCCCAAGACGAACGACATAAAATATTTAATGAAGCAATTGAAGAGCTTGAACTCACCCATATGCGGCCAGCGCTGGCTGATCTCATGCTAGAATATTTAGGACGCTATCCAACTGAATCTGGCACCCAAAAACAAAAAATTACTGATGAAATCAAACTAGATGAGCTTGAAGACAATGTGCCTTCAGCAGGTAGTGGTATTTTTGATTTAGCTAAACATGATTTACCGCAACTTGATGAAGCCACCCGGATGAAACCACCACCAACTGGTTTATTTAAAATTCTTGAAGCACAACTCGCTACTCCGGATG
>JBNLCD010000223.1:0-8500 GCA_050303635.1 Anaerolineae bacterium | reverse complement strand
GTCGATTCTTATAACAAAACCACTGCCGCTGATATGGGCACGTTGTTAATGGAAATCTACGATTGTGCGATGTATGGCAGTGGGTTACATTCTATTTTTCCCGATGAAATCACCCAATATGAATGTCAACAAATGCTTGAAGTATTAAACGGCACCCGTTTTGAACATCTTGCGGAATTGGGAGTTCCCCAAGATATCTCTCATTACAATATGTATCACAAAGTGGGTTATGGGATGACCTTTAATGAAGCGGGGACTTCCACCATCGGTGGAACAGGTGTTGTCGCGGATGTAGGGATTATCTCTTCAGACAATACTGATTATGTCTACGCCATCTATATTTCGGAAAAAGATACCGATAACGATGGAAATGCCAATTATTCACGTTGGTTCAATGTATCCGATATTTCACGGATTATCTGGAACTACTTTAATCCGGGTCTCGCCCTCGACCAAACCCGTGAACCAATTGAGGATTTAGGTGGGACGGGGTGTGTTTTGCCCTATTCAGGTTCTGATGTTAGTTTGACGGATATTGATGCGAATCGTTTTGACGAAAATGATCGTCCGTTAGCTTCAGCGTGCTACGATTATCCCAATTGTAGACCTTATGACCACTAGAAAATAATTTGATAGGTGCATTGCTGGATTGAGTGATGCACCTTTTTTGTATATTCATTCCATACTTAGGCAGGTAAAGCAAAGGAGATCAGCGTATGTCTCTGGCTAATTACCGTTCATCTAGTCATCATCGATTGCCGCCGATTGTTGAATTATTCTCTATTGGCACCTTATGTCTGGCTTTGATGTTTATCGGGCTAGAATATCGTGATTATCACGCGCAAAAAGATGATTTAGGCAATGATATCACGATGGCGGGTTTGCAAGTCGGGAGTTTGTCCAAAACTGAGCGTAAACAACTCTTAGAGCAAGTTTATCTCAATCAGCCAATTATCTTAGATTATAACGGGGCACCCATCTGGCTCTACCCATCAGATATTGGGGCTGAGATTGATATTGAGGCAATGGAAAATGCCTTAATCAAACAGAGGGCGATTGAAAGTGACTGGCATGCGTTCAAGGATTTTCTCCTGCGTAAACCCCGGCCCACCGTGAGCACAGAATTAATAGCAACTTATAACGAAGAGGCACTGCTTACCTATATTGATGATCTCGCGCAACGGTATGGCACATCGGCGCAAACGGCCAGTTTTGATGCGACAAATTATAGTTTTACAGGTGGCACAGGTCATACGATTTTAGATCAAACCGCCGCTTATAATTTAATTGCGCCGCTTATTTTTAATCCAGATTTAAGCGTTCGGTATGTGAGCTTGCCAACGATCACTTTCAGCGGTGAAGCGGCCGACATGGAAACATTGCGCGCGGCGATTCAGGCTTACCTCACGGATAAAGAAATACTCAATAATAGCGACACAATCGTTGTTTCGGTCTATGTGCAGGATTTGAGCACGGGTGCTGAAATGGGGATTTTACCGAACTATCAACACAGTTCTTTCAGTACCGTGAAGATTCCTATTTTAATTAACTATTTTCGGTATCAGATCACAGCGCCCTCATCTGAAGAGGCATTTATGCTTGCCTCGGCGGTTATTTGTTCGAGAAATAACCATGCCAATGAAATTATGCGAATTACCTCGCCGAATGCTATTTATGCTGAAGGGGCAGAGTATACCACCCAAACAGCCTGTCAAGTCGGCGCAACCCATACGGCGATTCTCAGCACGTTATGGAACGGCTCCCGTCAACAATTACGGGACAATGGATTCGATCCAGATTTTTATTATGCACCAGCCCCGGACACACCCTGTCCTACAAATAGTTTGGGCACTGACTTGGAGGCCCAAGAATCACCACTCATTTATGACAGTTTTAACCGGACCACGGCGGCAGATATGGGCACAATGTTGATGGAGATTTATGATTGTGCGATGTACGGCAGTGGCCTACACACGATTTTCCCTGATGAAATTACTCAATCTGAATGTCAACAAATTCTTGAAGTGCTGAATGGGACGCGTTTTGAGCATTTGGCTGAACTCGGTGTCCCTAAGGAAATTGCCTTACATGACATGTATCACAAAGTTGCTTATGGGATGACCAATAATGAAGCGGGAACGTCAACCGAAGGCGGGACAGGGGTTGTCGCGGATGTAGGGATTGTATCGTCACCGAATACAGATTATGTTTTTGCCATTTATATTGCTGAACAAGATACGAATTATGATGGTATTGCCAATATTTCCCGCTGGTACAATTTAGCAGATATTTCGCGCATTATTTGGAATTTCTTCAATCCTGAGCAGTCTTTGACACAGACGCGAGTTCCCATTCGTGGCAATTTTGGGGAAGGATGTGTCTTACCGCGTGCGTTTGAAGATATTAGTTTGCAAGATATTGATGCGAATCGCTTCGATGAAAACGATCGTCCGCTTAGTTCAGCTTGTTATGGTTATCCGGATTGCACCCCTTATCCCGGTTAGTTGGATAGGCCTCCGGTGTGGTATATTCCAATGAAATCATGCCGGAGGCTCCTTTAATGCGTAAGCCCACGATCTTTCAATTGAATATCGGCATCGGCGTTTTGGTCTGGGGAACTGTTTTTCAGCAATCTCTAGATACGTGGTATGCCCTTGATCAAATTTATCTCCTCATCCTGTGGGGAATCGCATTTTTGGTGCCTTTGAGTCTCCGCGTCACACGCAGTATTCCTATCGCCTTCAACAAAGCGGATAAATTGCCGCAAATCATTGAATATCTGCAACCCATTGTTTTGATTAGTACCGGTTTAGCGATTCTGGACCGTGATACATTCGGTTTCTTAGGAATTCTCTGGTTTTTACAGGCAGGCTTGATTGCTCTATTGGGCGTAGTGCGCTGGCTTCCGAAGTTATTTGTTCCGCTCGACGAAATGGTGCTCAATTTAGGGTTCATCTACACAGTAATAAGTGGTATCTGGTTTTTCATTAGGCGTATAACTGATTCATTTATGGGATTTTCCGGCATAATTATTCCGCTCACCGCCGCGCATTTCGTTTTTATTGGGATGGGGGCGCTGGTCAATATTGGATTATTAGGGCGACACGTGCGCAAATATACACCCCAATATTTACGTTGGTATCGGATTGGAGCCTGCGGTGCCATTATTAGTCCCGCGTTGGTGGCAGGCGGCATCACATTAACTGAATTTATGGATGGAGTATCACCACTGGAAGTACTAGCCGTTATTTTGCTGGCCGGAAGTTTTGTTTGGTTAGCCACGCTCTTTTTGGTCAAAATTCGTGCGACGATTGAACCAACTTGGCCTCGTTATCTTTTGACCATCGCATATTTAACGCTCTTTTTGACGATGACTCTCGCGCTAGGCTATTCCATTGGACGTTTCACCGATTGGTGGGTGCTCACCATCGCGGATATGGTTATGTGGCATGCATGGTTTAATGCCCTGAGTTTTGCGGGATTAAGTTTAATCGGCTGGAACCTTTATTCATCAACAAGCTAGGACACAGAACTCGTTTTGGCTTAAGTTAGCAAAACGAGTCATAATTTTTTGCGTAATATTTTATGGAATGGGAGCAATATTTTATGGAATATAGAGCTTTAGGTCGGACGGGTGTTCAGGTTTCGGCATTGTGTTTAGGCACGATGAATTTTGGTGGTAAGACTCCCGAAGATGAAAGTATCCGTATTATGGACACCGCTTTTGAGGCGGGAATTAATTTTTTCGATACAGCCAATGTCTATAATGCTGGTGAAAGTGAACGGGTAGTTGGTAAAGCGATTGCCAATAAGCGGGATGAAATCTTTCTGGCTACCAAAGTTTATTTTCCGGTGGGTTCTGGCGTTAATCAGGGTGGGTTATCGCGCTATCACATCATGCAAGAATGTGAGAATTCCCTCCGTCGTTTAAGGACTGATCATATTGATCTCTATCAATTGCATCGCCCCGATTTTAATCTGCCCCAAGATGAGACATTGCGAGCATTGGATGATCTCATTCAGCAGGGGAAAGTGCGTTATATTGGTGTTTCGACATTTCCGGCGTGGTTAACTGTGGAAGCGATTCATATCAGCGATAAATTAGGGTTAAATCGTTATATTAGCGAACAACCGCCCTACAACTTATTAGACCGCCGCATTGAAGATGATTTGGTACCGATGGCGGAACGGTACGGGATGGCTATTATTCCGTGGTCACCGTTAGGTGGGGGTGTTTTGGCGGGTAAATATCCACCACACGAAGCTATTCCGGCTGGTTCACGCTTAGCCGAAACTGAATTTTACAAAGATCGTATTACCATGCGGGCACGTGAAGTTGCCCACCAAATTAGTGGATTGGCAGATGAAGCAGGCATGAGTTTGCCCGAATTGGCTTTACTCTGGGTAAAAGAACAACCGGGAATCACGTCACCGATTATCGGTCCACGGACGATGGAACATTTGCAATCCGCTCTACAAGTGGTAGGGATGTCACTGGATGGTGACCTTGCGCAACAGCTTGATGAAATTTGCCCGCCGGGTGGGGCGATTGCGGATTACTTCAATACATCAAAGTGGCGTAAATCATTGACATAATTGCCTATTGTCGGCAGGTGCACAAGATTGTACACTTCCCGCCGACTAGAAGTAATCTATGGAGAAAAAAAGAAACAACTATGACCCAAGCGAAACATGGCGATACCGTTCGCGTCCACTATGTTGGTAAATTGGCAGATGGCTCTATTTTTGACGATAGCACCGACGATGAACCCATTGAATTTACCATTGGCGGCGACGAAGTTTTAGCCGATTTTGAAAATACTGTCATTGGGATGAGTGTCGGCGACAAACGCAACGTCAGCATTCCGTCTAAGGATGCATACGGTGCATACGACGAAGAACTCATTTTCGAACTCGGTTTTGATCAATTACCTGAAGATCTGGAGCCAGAAATCGGGATTGATTTGTTAATCACCATGCCGGATGGCGAAGAAGCCGTGATGACCATCGTTGGCATTGAAGACGATGTGGTTGTCTTGGATGCCAATCATCCATTGGCTGACGAAGATTTAACCTTCGATATTGAACTTGTAGAAATCCTGTAAAGGAACTTTATGTCTGAGAAAAAAGCCCTTACACACTATACACCGTCAACATCCATTGCGGATAAAATCGCAGTCAACCGGACTGGTAAATTAACCTCGATGCAACGCACGCCAATTATTATTGCAGGATTGGTGTCATCGGGCGGGCTATTGTGTGCGTCTTCAATGCTTCTCTCATTTTTGAGCAGTGTGATTGTGGGCGGGGCTTTTATCTCGGCTAGTTTAGGTGGCCAAATCTTATTTGGTTTGATGTGGTTCGGTGGTATTTTGAGCTTTTTGTTTTTGCTGGGTGTGACATGGGTCAATGCATCTATGTTTGTACCGGAAGCCATCTCGCCGCAACCCATCCGCTGGGAACGTGGTGTTCTGGAAATCAAGTTACCGGAACGCGATCGACCCGAAATGCCCTTTTCTTACATCATCGGTAGTTATAGTTTTGCGCCATTTATCGCCGCCGATGAAGTTCCCCTTGAACCCGGACGTGAGTATATTGTTTACTACACCGCGCGCAGTCGATTGCTGATGAGCATTGTGCCTGTTGATCAAGATGAATCAGCAGATTGGCTTCCTGCGAATTAGTTCGTGGCTGGTTTAGCCTGATTGTTTATCTTATTCTTTTCAACTTGATAAAGAATCGTCATCACAAAGATGATAAGAACGCCGAGCGCTAAATCGGTCTTAACCCCTGTCCCAACATACCCGGACATTTCCTCTGTTGCATAATAAAGCAAAATAACAAAAGTGATATTATGCGCAATTTTGCCGAAAAATAGCGGAAATGCAATTTTCTTGATGCCATACTTGATCATCGCCAACGGAATCAGCGCAGTGTCATCGGGTAAAATAGATGCCGCCCAGATAAAGATGATCACGGGTGCCAATTTAGGATATTCCTTAACCGTTCGATCAACCCATTGATAGAGTTTGCTGTCCGCAATATCTGGATTCATTTCCCACAGTTTATCGGCAATTCCATACGAAATAATTTCACCAAAGCCAGCCCCAATCCCGGCGCTAAGACCCCATAACATAAGATTTTCAAAACTCGTGCCATTCAAGACTACCGACAGTAAGGGCACGGTATAGGGGATTTGAATCAGCAAGGAGGCATTCCCGATCAATGCCACAAAAAACATCCCGATAAACCCTAAGCTTGTCAAACTGTCCATAAAGCTATCAACAGCGGAATCTAAACCGCTGAAGGCATCAACCTGATCAAGGACAATAAGCATTGCCAATGAGAAAAGGGTGATCAGAACATATTTGATTTCAACACGGTAAGCTTTCACGATAGTCAGCTTTCTGCAATGGTTAACAATACTTGGCTCGCCACTCTGGATTCTTGACGAGACGATTAGTTAATTGGCGAAAGAATTGATGTAATACGCTATAAGTAAAACGTCCAAAGGTGGTTCGAGGTTGCAAAATTATTGTGCTATTTTGAATATCTTCCTCAACAAAGGCCAGCATTTGGGTGACGAAATCAGGGTTATGCGTAAAAATATTGAGTTCTTTTTGGGTGAGACCTTCGAGCTCAAACATATTATACGAGCCAAATGTCACATAGTCTTCATCGACAATGACCAGTTTAGCATGGGTCATATCATGCTCGCCGCGATAACCGTAAATAGTGATGTTGGGATGATTAAGGCGACGATACATTTTGCGCACCCAAATTCGATAGACGAGTTTATTGCTGTGATACGGCAGAATCAGACGAATTTTGACGTCCCGTTGTGCCGCTTCTAATATGACAGGTTCGAAATGATCTCCAAGCAAATAGGGCGACTCGATAACCATATTTTGTTTGGCGTTTTGAATCATACGCAAAATTTCTTCGAAAATGGGATACCGTCCCGCACATTGATTTAGTAGAAAATCTTGGTCAGTTTGAACGGTGTCGAAGTTTTGGGTTTGTCCAGCCCAGCTAGAAACATAGTCATGGGCTAAATCTTCGGCTAAACTTCCCGTCATTTTGACCATAAAATCATGCCATGCATAATTATGATCTGAGACATTAATTCCCCCAACATAGGCAATTTTTTTATCAACCACAACCATTTTTTTATGATCGCGATAGAGAGCATAGATACCAAAGGGTCCCATTGGGGCTGTACGTCTAATAGAAATACCATTGGCTTCGAGCTTTTGCATCAGTTCCCGCGTCGCGTGACGGCCTTCCTGCAATTCATCCCGCCGATGGAGCAGAATTGGGTAAATATCATCCTGCACCACATCACTATAGTGATCGGTGGTGAGGCGGACATCAACGCCACGTTGGGCCACTTCAATCAATAGATCGGCAAATTCTTGTCCACTCGTATCGCCTTCAAAAGTTGAAAACTGCACGTAGAGGCTCTGTGAACACTGGGGTAAAACGTCGCGTAATGAGGCGACAAATGTGGCGGAATCTTTCAATAATTCAAAGGTATTGGACATAATCAAAACTTTTTGGTGAGTATCTGCGTAAATAAGGATAGAGAATCAGCGAATAAGATTTTGGCTTGATATGTATTCAATCAGCATTCAACTATACCGAAGTTTACGTCTCGCGAAAACAGGTATTATTTGGTTTAAAAGCCAAATAATATCCATGAAAAGGGGTTTCGTGGTACGATAATATAGCGGGGTTTCATCACCTTTATAGGCTCTTTTTCAACACTGGTTACAAAATAGAGATGCAGGCAATCGCTACTCCTCAACAAAAATATAGCTGGAAACAAATGACCTTAATCAGCTTGCCAGCGTTAAGTTTGGCGGCGGCTTATGGCCTGAATAGTCCGGCTATGTTTCATTTCGTGCTCAATCGCTTTATCAATGAAGGTGTTTTAGAACATGGTCGTCTGAACAGTGCGCTCGGCCTATTAGGTATTGCAGGTTTATTTGTGTCGGCATGCGCGCAACCGCTCGTTGGCTATTTGAGTGACCGAACCCAAAGTGTTCTGGGGCGTCGTTATCCCTATATGATTTTGGGTGTATGTCTGCTCATCCTCACTCTGTTAGCAGAAGTTTATGCTTGGAATTTATGGGGATTTGCGTTAGCTGTTTTCTTGACATATGTAGCCTTAAGTGCCATTCAGAATCCGACCTTTGCCTTGATACCCGATTTTGTACCCCGCCAACAGATGGGTTTGGCATCGGGTTTAAAAACGGTGTTGGAAATTGTGGGCGTGATGGTCGCCGGCATAGTGGGGTGGGCATTTTTAGGTGAGGCAGACCGTCCCGATTTGGCTGTCTATTTCTTGTGGGGATTGGTTTTGCTTACCGTTATCTTGCCTATTCTCATGATACGCGACACGAAACCACCCAAAGCTAAACGCTCTGTACGTGAACGCTATATCCGTCGTTTTACGGCTGGCAAAAATTCAGCAGGGACAACCTATAAATTAATCCAG
>JBNLCD010000222.1:0-8515 GCA_050303635.1 Anaerolineae bacterium | reverse complement strand
GTTACCCGAAGATACCCCGTTTGATTGGATTATCTGTAATCCGCCATTTCATCAACAACATGCCGTTGACACCAGTTTTATGGAGAATTTTGGGCGAAATGCGGGAAATTTATTAACAACAAAAGGGCAGGTGATGTTAGTCTACAATGCATTTTTGCCCTATGAGCAACTCTTGAAGCAATCTTTTAGAGAACAGGTCGTCTTACGCGAAAATAATCAATTTAAAGTGGTTTTGGCGAAACGCTAACGCTTCGGTTTGGCACAAATTAGCCACGTTTCTCCTTCTTTACGCAAATAAATGACTCCGCCAGAGTAAATACGTTCTGGTGAAATAGAAAAACGCGCGCTGGTATAACGTGCATAAACTTTACCTTCGAGTACAATACTCGCCGATTCCGCATCTTCATGGCGCACAATGAATTCTAACTTAGAGATATCGCAATCAGCATGACTGTAATAAAGACGGGTGCGGGCCAAATTGCTGTCATCATGGGTGCGTTGAATTGCCATCTGAATACTTGGCCGATCATCCGTAAATACATACTGCCAAATGGCGTCCATATCGGCTTGTAAAATCAATGTTTCAAGAAATTGTTTGACGACGTGCTGGGGAGAAGCACCCATTCTAAGCATCCTTTAGACAAATACTTGCTCGAATAAATATAAGTTCGCAGAGCATTATTCTGGCGATGAATACTAGACTGCTGATTAGATAGCAATAAACATCCAACAGATAGACTAGCACTAGATATTTAGTATTTTGCCAAAGGAGCGTTACAAAATCGTTACGAAAACGTAACAGAGAGAAAAATCATTGCCCAAAGGTATAGAATCAGAGGAAAAAGAAAGTTCTAGCGTTCAAGAAAATCAGCACGCAAGGTTTCTTGGGCGTCAGTTGGAAGCAAAAATTCTTCAATGCCGGCGGCATGTCGTTGACGGCTAATTTCAAATAGACAAATTGCGGCTGAAACTGATAAATTGAGACTTTGGACCATGCCCGTCATGGGGATCATCAGATGTCGATCCGCCAGTTCAATAGCTTTTTCAGATAAACCCCGATGTTCATTCCCCAACATCAAGGCCATTTTGGGATTGGTTAGATCCATTTCATAGAGGGATTCAGCTTTGTCACTTAAAACCGTCGCGACGACTTCGTAACCATCATTATGGAGTTCTTGAATACATTCTTCAGCGGAGTCAAAGAATTTGAAATCGAGCCATTTATTGGCTGAGGAAGAGGTCGTGCGACCAATAATTTGCGGGTCAAAGGGTTCTTGGTCATCAAAAATAATATAGATTTTCTGAATACCAAAGGCATCACAACTCCGAAAAACGGCAATCGCATTATGTGGATCATAAATGTCTTCTAAGACCAGAATCCCTTGTTGACGAGCATTGATCACATTATTGATTTTGGCGAGGCGACGTTCAGTTGGCATTGCAATTTCTCACTTTGACTTACAATAAAAAACACCCTTTGTGAGGGTGTAATTTTCATAAAAAAAGGGATGCTCCACCAAATATAATTTTTGTTGGGGGAGACATCCCAAAAAAAGTGGCGATGGCTGGATTTGAACCAGCAACCTACGGCTTATGAGTCCGGTGCTCTGCCATTGAGCTACATCGCCTTACTCGTTCAACATTATATTAATTGCTGGGGTAATGTCAATAGTTTTTGCAAAAAATTTTGAAGGAAGTTGTTAGGTGAGCATGGGTAAAGCATCTTAGGGTCAGGGTGGTGACGTCAGATAATGTTCTGTACAATGCTTTGCACTTAATTTGTTTACTGCGGAGCATGCTCATAATATGGCATCACCTTCACCTGTTAACCCAGAAACTTCTGCCGCCGAAATTTTGCCAAATGTGCCCGCAGATGAAATAGCCGAGTCGCCCACTCATGAGCATGTTGCACGGGCAACTGGCATCGTGGCGATGGGAAATATCACGAGCCGTATATTGGGCTTATTTCGTGAGATGATCTTGGCCCATCTTTTTGGGGCGACAGCTTCACTGGCGGCATTTAAATTTGCTATTATTGTACCGCGCGGCCTCTATGATTTATTGGTTGGTGGCCATGTCAATTCGGCTTTAGTACCAGTTTTGAGCGACTATGCCACGCGCAACAATCGTGAGAAATTGTGGGAATTGGTCAATGTTTTACTGGGTTTGGTACTCGTTGTCCTCTTGAGTCTCGTACTCATTATTGAATTACTAGCCCCCCAAATTATTTTAATTGTGGCGGGCAGTGGTTCAGAGCAATCAACAATTGATGAAGCCACAACATTATTACGTATTACTGCCCCCGCGCTGATTTTTCTGAGCTTATTTGCGGTTGTATCAGGTTTACTCTATTCGCTGAAGCGCTTTGCTTTACCGGCTTTTGCCGGCAGTATATTTAACGGCACGATTGTTTTAACTACCATTGTTTTTGCCGATTCGTGGGGTATTACAGCGGCGGCGGTCGGTTGGTTTTTCGGCGCAATAGTTCAACTTGCACTCCAATTCCCAGCCTTACGTGATGCGCGTTTAATGCCGCGTTTCAAAGGGATGTTCACTCATCCAGGGATACGGGGTATTTTCTTACTCTATTTGCCTGTGATGTTTTCTTTGGGTTTAGATGTCCTGATAAACCGCCCGTTTAGCTATAATCTTGTAGCCAGTCAGGGTGACTACAAAGTTAATTATATGGAGTGGGCCACGACTCTTATGCAATTTCCGCATGGGCTAGTGGCAACAGCGATCTCCATTGCAGTTTTGCCTACGCTGTCCCAACAAGCCGCTTCTGCTAAATCCCTTGGTCTGGATAATTTTAAGAATACATTGGGTCTAGGTTTAAGATTGGCTACCGTTCTCATTTTGCCAGCGACCATTGGGCTGTTTGTGCTGGCAAATCCTGTTATTGGTTTAATCTTCGAACATGGCAAATTTACTGCCGATGACACACTCATCACCGCTCAAGCCTTGCGTCTCTATTTGATTGGTTTACCATTCGCCACGATTGATTTGTTGCTGGTGTTTGCCTTTTATGCTCAGCAAGACACGGTGACGCCTGCCATTATTGGCGTGGTTAGTTTGGTGGCCTATATGGTAACTGCATTGGTGTTATTGCCTTATCTGGGCTTTTTAAGTTTGATGGTTGCGGATACCGTCAAACATGTGGTGCATAGCAGTATATCTGGCTATTTATTGTGGAAGCGAGTGGGTAGCTTGCGGGGTCAACGTATTTTAGGTACGGCACTCCGCGCGATTTTGACTGCTGGTCTAATGGGTATATTGGCATTTGGTATGCTTATGCTCTTGCTGTTCTTATTTCCCGCTAAAAACATCCTGACTGAAATTATTCAAGTCGTCGGGGCTAGCGGCGTGGGTATTATTGCTTATTGGTTTATTGGTCAGCGAGTGGGACTCGATGAATTACAGTGGATGGTGCAAGTTGTCCAACGTAAATTAGGGCGGACACCCTCCAATTAAGTTGAAGATTACAGATTGGACAATTCGTCACTTGACGAGGGTTGAGTTCAATCGCTACTATCAGTCCAGAAACTGGCAGTGATGACGATTTGCTAAATCAGAAGATTTCATGATGCTGGACGGGATATATCCCGTCCCTACATTGTAACGATTTGATAATAGCGCTTTGTAGGAACAGCATATATGCTGTCCGTCAACTAAATGAAATTTACCCAAGCTATTTGTTGTCATGCCTTAGAAAATCACTTGTTTGATGGTATGAACTCAGAAAGTTGTCAATAAATTATGCGTGTTGTGACTAATGCCGCGTTAATCCAACGTAATCGTCGAATTTCACATATCAGCTTTTTTGCAAGCTTTGGGATGGTAGCCGCCTCAATTTTTCTCGGCAATCGCTTTAGCCAAAGCCAACCTGATATGGCCGCTTATTTTAACTGTATTGCTTTGCCTACTTTGTTCTTCTTGGTAATGTTCTCCGTTCGTATGTCCAATGCATGGATTCGGGAACCTGTCGCGTGGACAGCTTTGCCAGACGCATTACGTGGATTAAGCAATAATGCTGTCATCTACAATTATATTTTGCCGGGTCGCCATGTTCTAGTGGCTCCGCAAGGTGTATTTGTTCTATTTCCAATGTTTCAAGATCGCGCTGTGATTGTTGAAGATGATAAGTGGACGTTGGCATCCAGTGGGTTTGGCAATATTCTTGCTTTCATGCGCCAAGAAGGGCTTGGTAATCCAACCAAAGACGCCATGATTGAGGCTGAAGAAACCCAAAAACTCATTAATAAACTCATCCCAGAACATGATATTGTGGTTCAGCCAGTGGTTGTATTTACGCATCCTGAAGCCGATGTCCAAATTGAAGGTGAACAATCCGTGCCTGTAATGTTGGCTACGGGCTCTCCATCTTTACGGGATTATATTAAAGCTCAAGGCAAAGACTTGGACGAAGAAAGTTCGATTTCCTTGACAGCAGATCAACTCGACATCATTGATGAATATTTCATCTATGAGAGTTAGTCTGAGCAATTCAGTTTTATAATTTAGCTATGCTAAACGATGCTTTTTCAAGCATCGTTTTTTTGCGCAAACTTAACTGGGTATCGCCAACGAATCCGCTGAAAAATTATGCAAGAAAACGGATCGAGAGGCATACTACTTTGCGTTAGATTTAATAGTGCCTGAGGTTATCTTACCTAGTCAAAAGGTCAGGTATAGACTGGACATAAGGTCTCTTGATAACAGCCCCAATCATGGAATAATATAACAATCGAAGATACCTGATTGAACCATTTATGTTTCTTTTGAGTATATGGATGCAAGGTCTGGATAAAACGTGCTATAATAGAACAGATGTTCTTTGAATAAATAAAATAATTATCTTTTCTTCTTGGGGATTTTGTTGGTATTTAGTGATAAGGACAGGGCATGTTAGGACGCATCCAGAATATTTATCGGGAATATCCCAGCCAATTTTGGTTGTTGATGTTCGGAACATTCATTGACCGCACTGGCGGTGCATTGCTTTTCCCATTTTTCTCTCTCTATATCACACGCCATTTTGATGTTGGTTTAACTGAAGCAGGGATTGTTTTCCTGATCTTTTCCGTCACTGGCATGTTCGGGAGTACGGTTGGTGGCGCGCTAACAGATCGTCTTGGCCGCAAGAATGTTGTGCTATTTGGCCTCGTGGTGAGTGCGTTGAGTAGCTTGACAATGGCTGTTGTCGATGAAATCGCTCTATTTTATGTGGTAGCCGCCGTCGTTGGGTTGTTTTCTAATGTTGGTGGACCTGCTCAACAAGCGATGGTTGCTGATTTACTCGGTGAAGAACAGCGCGCTGAGGGCTATGGTGTTTGGCGAATTGTCGTGAATGTCGCCATTGCCTTTGGACCAGTGCTGGGTGGTTTGCTGGTTGCGTATGCTTTTGTGTGGCTGTTTATCGCCGACGCGGTTACGAGCCTTATCACTGCAGGTATCTTGGCATTCTACTTGAACGAAACCTATCAACCCGAAAGCGAACAAGCTCAAAAAGCACGCGAAGAGAGTTTAGCCCAAACCTTCCGGGGTTATCTGACTGTTTTCAAAGATAGTCATTTTGTCGCGTTTATAACCATTTCGACACTAATGGGCATTGTCTATATTCAAATGTACGGTCCATTATCGGTATTTTTGCGTGATTATCGAGGATTTCCTGAACAAGGCTATGGTTATCTGATTAGTGTGAATGCCACAATGGTTGTGCTAACCCAGTTTTGGATTACCCGTCGCTTACGTGGCTATGCTCCACTTTTGATGATGGCTCTGGCGAATGTGCTGTATGCAGTTGGGTATGGCCTATATGGTGTTATACAGGCTGTGCCGCTGTTTTTCGTAGCGATGATTATCATTACCGTGGGCGAAATGGTCGCTTTACCTGTCGCACAAGCTCTGGTGGCAAAGTTTGCACCCCCAGAAATGCGCGGACGTTATATGGCTGTATTTGGTTTAAGTTGGGCAATTCCGCACGGCTTCGGCCCACTCTTCGCTGGCTATGTGATGGATAATTACAATCCAGATTCGTTCTGGTATATGATGGGTGTCATGGCCGTTGTTGCCGCGGCAGGATTTATCTATCTTCACCAAGCGACCCATATTGGCAAAGTTAAAGAAGATCAACCTACACCTGCACCTATACCCGCAGAAGCCATGATGAATGAAGTAAATGCCTAACGGGTAGATCTTCCTTAAAACAAACAAATATGCAAAAAGGACAGATTTTTTAAATCTGTCCTTTTTTTGTCCGTTATATGTCCGAAACAAGCCGCATTTGTAGCGGTATTTTGGCAAACTTGACTTCATAGCAGTCCAAGAGCGCTCAACCGACTGTCTCACAAATCATCCAATTTTTATGGAGGCAGTTACCATGTTACGTAAAATCTTGTTTTTGACTTTGGCCTTTGCCTTAGTTTTCGCAACAGCCGCTCCGGTTGTTCTATCCACCAATCATGCTGAAGCCGATGGTGATACGGCATTAGTTGCCAGCGTCTTTATGGCAGATCCACATTTCTTGAAAGCTGATCCAGAATGCCCACCGCCCGTTAATCCCGGTGGTTGTTAGTATCGTCATTCAAATTAAGCAAAATGGGATTGCAAAATTTTGTAATCCCATTTTTTGTTTTAGAGAAGCGCTTCTGCTTTGCTTAAATCACCCCTAATGTTTTCAATCGTTTCTCCCAGAACTTTAGGGTAATGCATCGCTTTAGCCAGCGCCGCCTTCAATATCTCTTTGGCATTGGCACCGTCGCCCATTTGCAAATAAGCGAAGCCGATGCCGTGTTCAGCAAAAACCTGATACTCTTCGCAGTCCAGTTCTTGATATAAATGCACCGCAATTCGATAAAACGCTAAAGCCTGTTGATATTTATGTAGTTTAATATTTGTCAACGCCAATTTAAGCAAGATACGCCCAACATTTTGCGGATGTTTAATTTCCTGATAGCCGCGATAGGCTTCGTAAAGCAACTTTTCAGCGAGTTCGTAATTGCCGTTGGCATAATGCAGATAACCGCGAGCGGCGGCATAAGCAGTATCATCAAAGATACTATTTTGGGCCAAACCCAATTGATCACGATACCTTGACCAGTAATTTAAGAGCTTGTTCGCTTGGTCTAACCGATTGTGCATCATAAACATGTAGGCTAAGTCACCGAGATAACTTAATGCACAGGAATTCTTCGAGCGATACCACACTTCGAGATAAGCGGCTTGCGCATAGCCAAACGCCTTTTCTTGATCAACAAAACTCCGCGTTCTTAGATAATAACGCGCAATCAGCAGATAACCTCGGTGGCGGGTACGATCATTGTTGTGATGTAGTGCTTTCTTGAATAGATCAACAAATACTTCTTCTTCTTCTATTAACTGATAGGGATCTAATTTCTCGATCACAGCATGGTAAAACTCGATTTGGATGAGTAAATGAATGCCTTCATTATTAATCCCTGCCAAGTGAAATAAACTTGCATCATATGTATCTTTTACTTGGCTAGTTGATTTCTCGAGATCATTGATATACACAAACTGGGTGTTAATTTTGCTGTAGATTTCTTGCTGAGAATTTTCGGGAATATATTTGGAAATTGGATTCAAAAGCCGTAGCAATTGCGCTCGCCAAATATCATATTTGCCCACACTCATTAAATATGTCTGTGACGCGAAAACGACATCAATCAATTCAACCAATAGTTCTGGCATATATTTGGTATATTCAATTGCTTCATCCAAATTATCGATAAATGCTTGCGCATTATCCGACGGGTTTTTTATGAAATCTTTGATCGTCTGAATACGACCTTGGCCAATGGCAACGCGCTCACCATGCAATTGATCGCCATCAGGATCGACATATTTTTGCAATGACATTGAAATTTCCTAATTAGACTAATTTTCTACCGCTAAGATTGACGTCAGCAGATATTTTCTGAACCCTAATGCGATTTTGATTTACGGTAGGCTTTACTATATGTAAACAACCACTCGCTTTAATCATCTTCCATTATAGAAAAATTATGGAAGGTAGCACAAATCATGAATTACGCAAACATAATTCAATAAAATAATATGCAATCAATACAATTTATCATTGTGAAACCATCGATATAACTTATTGGAGGTGGATTATTTGCACCCAGCGCACACATTTAAAATGGTAGCAATATTAAATAGGCAAGACAAGAATCCTCAAGGATATCTTAATAATCATCTTAAAATAGATCTTTTCAACTTATTAAAGGGATTTGGTAAAAAAAATCTTATCTGCTTTATGGAGTAAATAATGCTCACCATTCTTGAAATGAGAACGGTGAGCATTATCTGATAATTGTTGAAGTATTAACGGAAGATCTAGATTTTAACTTTTTGTCTTATGTTCAGCTAAAACACGGCGATAATCTGCAATCAAATCGTCCATAATGGCGTCCCATGTCAGGTTTTTCACTGCTTCACGAGCCGCTTGCCCCATCTCTTTGCGCTTTTCCGGATGATCAATTAAATCTTGAAC
>JBNLCD010000221.1:0-8532 GCA_050303635.1 Anaerolineae bacterium | reverse complement strand
GGGAATGGCCATTTCTGGAGGTGCCAGCGGAAGCGGTGGCAGTGGAGGAGCCGGGGGTGGAAGCGGGGGACAAGGTGGTGGCGGCAGTGGTGGCGGCGTTGTTCGCAAACTCAGCCATTAATACAGCCAGCGATGCCGAAAAACGTGAACAAGCGGCCAATCAACAAGTCATTGGGTCGAATGCGACCTTAACCAATATCCCGCCCACGCTAAATTTTGCGAAAACACAGGCGGCTCTCTCAGATGAACGAGCGAATAATGCCGGGACCGCTATTTCGAACTCGAATTCAACACTCACCCAAATTCCACCCACCTTGGATTATGCGCAAACCCGGGTGGCCGATGCCAATCGGCGCGAAGACAGTGCGCTGACTGCGGTGGCGCGCGCCAATTCAACCGTCGTTGCGGCCAATCAACAAGTGGTCTTCGCGGATATTCGTTTAAACTCAGCCGGAACGCGGGTTAGCTCATCGAATGCCACCCTCACAGTTGTGCCCCCGACTCTCACGGCGGTGAGTCACGAAATTGCGACAGCCGAAGTCCAGAGCACGGCGGTGGCCTATGATTCGATGGATTCACGCTCTCTTTTCCGTGCGGAATTAGCTCGTCAACAATATGACCTCGGCTTTTATGAATATGGCTTACTACTAGCCCTCGAATCACTCGATGATTATCCGACCGTGTTTAATTATCAAAGCTGGCAAGCCCTTCTTAACTCCTCGCTGATTCCACCGCGCGATGTGGGCTTCTTTGAGCATCCAACGGTGGTTGTTGAGGCGCTTTGGAGCCCTGATGAAACAATGGTGATGACATGGGCGGCGGATGAAACAATCCGCATTTGGAATGCTGAAACCAATGGACGTGTCATGAACTGGCAAAGCAATCAAGCTCAAATTACCGGTATTAGCTGGAGCCCCAATAGTCAGTATGTGGGAGTCTTCACTGAGGCATCTTTAATTTATATTTTCGATGTCAAATCAGGCGAACGGATATTTATTGGTGAGCATGACGATTGGATAACCAATATCCTCTGGAGCCCGGATTCAACGCAATTTATTGCTTATGGCGATGATGGCGCAGTCCGCTTGTGGGATCTTATGAGCCAACAAATCGTCTATGAATTCCAAGCCGATGATAAGGTCGAAAATGCAGTCTGGAGCAATGAAGTCAACGAAATTCGTTTCTGGGATGTGAGCGGCAAAATTTATGCATGGTCAACCTTTAATGGTGGTCTTGTCAGTGAACTTAAGGTGGGCAAACCCATCACCTATGTTGAATGGAACTCCGATTTTAGTCAGGTGCTTGTGATTACGAATGACGACCGTCTTGAAGTGTGGGAATGGCAATTCAAGAGCCGCGTTTTTCAGGTTGTGCACCGCGATATTTATCGGGCGACGTGGAGTCCCGACGATTTATGGATTAGCAGTTGGGGTCTCGAGGGATCTGTGCGAGTTTGGGATGTACTTGGCGTTAATCTCATCTTAAGCGATACCGGCCACGACCAATGGATTTACGGTGCGGCCTTTAGTCATGATCAAACCCGTCTCATGAGTTGGGGTCAAGATGGTCATGTTCATGTTTGGGAAATCAAGAGCGGGACTCGTTTATTGGTCTTTGATCACACGGATTCAGTCGAAAGTGCGGCTTGGAGCGCAGATGACAGCTTAATACTCACCAGTTCAGTGGATGGCGCAGTGCGCCTCTGGAGTGTAACAAATGGTCAAGTTCAAGCGACGTTCCAACACAATGCCTTGGTGAAGCAGGCCAAATGGAATACAGCCGAAACCAAGATATTAAGTTGGTCTGATGACACCACCGCCCGCATTTGGTCAGCCCAAATTAAGCCCGGTGGTTTTATCCTGCCCCATGCTGATACTGTTTTGGGCACAGAATATTCAGAAGATGAATCTAAGTTGCTCACATGGACTAATGATGGGCAAGTAATTGTCTGGGACACGTCTACTGGCGAAAAACTATTGACGATGACGCACAATAATATCGTTGAAGGTGCGACATGGAACAGCAAGGAAACTGAAATTCTAAGTTGGTCCGATGATGGGCTGGTTCGGGTATGGGATGTTGAAACAGGCGAAATGAATCAACAATTTTCGCATCCCAACTTTGTTGAACGAGCGGCATGGAATAGCGACGAAAGTCAAGTTATGGCTGTTACCGGGGGAACCGAAGTCTATGTTTGGAATGCCGAAACCGGAGCCGTTGATCAGGCCTTTGTGCATGGTGACTTTGTCGAAGATGCGCTGTGGAGTAATGATGACCGTACCATTTTGTCATGGACGGCCAGTGGTAGTGTGGCGTTATGGTCGGTAGATACTGGTATACCACAGGTTATCACCAATTATGATTCGGAAGATTTTGGTGGTGTGCAATGGAGTGCTGATAATGAACGCATTTTGGTATGGTCAGGGAATTTAGTCGAAGTTTGGTCGGTTAGCGATGGGTCCTTGTTACTCTCCATGGAATCTAATTACAATATTTCGTTGGCCAAATGGAATCATTCTGAAACCAAGATTATTGGCCTGCTAGAAGGCCAAATTACCGGACATGTTTGGGATGCCGCAACTGGTGCTGATTTATTCGAGGTATCGAGCCTTGATGAAATCACGAATACGCAATGGAAACCCGATGATACAGCCGTCATTACGATGTCGTTAGATGGTGGGATTTGTGTCTGGGATAGTAAGTCTGGCAAATTACGTTTTGTCCTGCGTCACACCGCGCCAGCCACGGATGCTATTTGGAGTGCCGATGGACGCTGGCTATTATCATGGTCAGAAGACAACACGACCCGTCTCTGGGATTTCCAAACGGGTGAGCTTATCCTCAGTATGAATCATGATGACTGGCCCGTGGGTGCGATGTTCAATGCCGACGAATCGCGTGTGGTGACATGGGATTCGTCGGGCACGGTGCAAATTTGGACAATTGATTTCGATGAACTTTACGCGATGGGCTTGGCATCGAAGACGCGTGATTTAACCCCGGAAGAACGGGAACGCTTCTTTTTACCCGTGGCCACCCCTACGGACACAGAATAATTAAACGTAGATAGTCTGTATGTAATCATTATCGGCTGAAATAAAGCTAAAGAATGCGAAAAAAGCTTTATTTCAGCCGATTTTTGCGTCATAATTGAGCCATTTAGATGCTAAGCGTTGATATATATTGGTAGATTGTAATGAAGGAGTTCAAAATAAATCATGCAATATCGTAAATTAGGGCGTACAAATTTAGAGATAAGCGAAATCGGCCATGGTGTATGGAGCATGGGCGATTGGAAGGATTCCGACGACGAACAATCCATGGAAGCCTTGCGTCTGTCGGTGGAACTGGGTTGTAATTTTTATGACTCGGCTTGGGCTTATGGCAGTGGTCATGCGGATCAATTGGTGGGTCGATTAATTAAGGAATTTCCCGATAAAGATTTGATTGTGGCTGGCAAAGTCCCCCCCATGAACTGGCAATGGCCGGGAACCTCCGCCAATAAATTGAGTGAAGTTTTCCCGCGCGATCATGTCTTTGAATACACCGAAAAAAGCCTGAAAAATCTGGATATTCCGAGTTTACATGTTCAACAACTGCATGTGTGGGATGATTCATGGCTTGCCGATGATGAATGGATGCAAACCGTGGCAGATCTCAAAGCGCAGGGCTTAATTCAATATTTCGGTCTGAGCCTTAATCGCTGGGAACCTGAAAACGGACTTGAAGCCATTAAAACAGGTTTGATTGATGTGGTTCAGGTTATCTACAACATTTTTGATCAGGCCCCTGAAGATGAACTCTTCCCACTGTGCCGCGAAATGAATATCGGCGTGATTGCCCGTGTGCCACTTGATGAAGGTGGCTTAACAGGCAAACTCACCAAGGATATGACCTTCCCTGAAGGTGATTGGCGAAATGGTTATTTTGGTCCTGAGAATCTCGGTCCAACGGTTGACCGTGCCGATGCGCTTCAAGAAATTGTGCCGGATGGTATGGATTTACCCGAAATGGCCATGCGCTTTATTTTGGCTAATGAAGATGTCAGCACGACGATTGTCGGCATGCGTAAATTGGAGCATGTTCGACGCAATATTGCCGCAAGTGATGGGCAAGGTTTAACGGCGGATTTGGTTGCAGAATTGCGCCAGCATCGCTGGGACCGTCAACCTGCAGAATGGTCAGATTAGTTCGATTGAATGATTGGGCATAAGGTTCATTTTGGGAACCCTTTTTCCGAAGCGAGCCTTATGCTACCGCATGTCGTTCGCGCTGTCTTAAAACCAACAACCCCACCAACACTCCCGCTAAAGTTAAACCCGTAATGATAGCGCCGACGATAAGTGTATCAGGCAAATAGCGTAATACGATGGTATGTTCACCCTCATCAAGATAAATGCCCGTCATGCCGCCATAAGTCCGCAGAATTTCAACGTCTTCCCCATCGACTGAGGCATGCCAACCGGGCGCATAGGGTAAAGCAAATCCCGCAATGGCAGGCTGATCGGTTGCGGCCTTTAACTCAATATATTCTGGTTCATAAACAGTAGCCGTAATATAGCCATTGGTGGCTGGTTGTCCAAGTTTAGCGGCTATATCGTGCTCAACGATAACGACGTGGCGTAAATCAAGGGCGGGATCGGCTACTCTTTCCCAGGCGGCTTCCGGGCTATCGACCTTTTCCGCTTCATAGTAGAGCAATGCAAAGGGGCGTTGATTTTGAATTTGATATATATAGAAAAGTCCCTTTTTATCTTGACCTTGCCCTAGCCAAGTGTTGGGTACCGGTAAATCGTCATTCCCTGAAGTGACAACTTGTACACCAAGAATTTCCCAGCGCCGTGTTTGTTCGAGTCCGTAAAGATAAAATTCAATGGCCTGTAAACGCAGGGGACCCGTCCCAAAAGTATCCGGGATGCGATAGAGTGCACCATAGCTATCCCCGATACCGCGTTGCCCATCAACGGTTTGGCCAGCCAGCGTATTGTCGCGGATTATCTCTACATAGGCAGGTTCTTGAAGTTGTTCTGAAACTGGCTTTCTGTCGTAGTTAAAGCTCGAATTCATCGTGATACTAAATAAATCGAAGACGATAAGGGCCACCACCGCCCATTGCCATTGGGGTTTATGGGCGAGCAGTTGCCAAAAAATAACCAAACTGATAAGCGCTAAGAAAAAACTGAACGTAGAACTTTGCGCACCAATATTTTCGATGCTTGAATTGGGTTTGCCTAAACGCTCAAACCAAAAAACTGCAGTAAACACGCCCAAGATTACAATTAGCCCAACCCACGCCCTTATCAAATAACGTTTTTGGAAGTCTTTCCACTCTAAATTGACCAAGCTCTCCGTGCCATAGCTGGCGATAACGGCTACGGCAAAAATAAGAAGCATGGTCGCTCTTTCCTGATAACGGAAAAATGTGAAACCGGGGACGAGCAAATAGAAAATAGTATAGATTACCGTCTTTTTGCCAAATGCCAGAGCAAAAGCCACCACACTGACCCCCACCCAATACCCCATTTTTTGACGCCAAATACCTATGCCAATGAGACCTAAGCTAATAATACCCACATAAAGTGGCACCCAAACACCTAATGTTCGGGGAAACAACATCATGCCAATTTCATGCCACGCAAACCCAACTCCCTTTTCTTCGAAGCCAAATTCGGCACGGGTTGTGTATTGTTGAAATTCCAGAGTTGGCAAAATTTGAATCGCACTCAAGCCGACCGCAATAATTGCCCACAGAATCAGGACGCTTAATATTTTTCGCCAATGGAGGCCCCAGAGTCTATAAACCATATAGGAGATTGCCAAATAGCCAGTGAGCATCGATGTTTGGGTATGTCCGGCCAAAATACTTAAGCCAAAGAAGCTTCCACTTAAGAGAACCCATTGCCATTTAATTTGATCATTTTCCTGACGAATACGATCAATGCCGATCAACACAAGCGGAATCCAAATGGCTGTTTCCAGAATGGGGAGTTGCGCGGGTGGATAACTTGTCATATACCCGCCGTAGCCCCAAATGATGGCCCCGACAAGACTTGATGAAGTTTTTAGGTGCTGTTTAAGGTACAAGTACATCAAGACTGTGCCTAGAAAAACATGAAATATCATTTCTAACTCAAGGGCAAAAAGCACATCGCTGTTGGTTATGTTGGGGTCGAAAGCCAGACCAGCGATAGTCACCCAACGCAGGGGATAAAAAATAACATTTTGCGGATCAGTTAAAAACGATGTGCCGCTATACATATAGGGATTCCACAAAGGAATTTCACCAGCATGTATTCGTTCTACGGCATAAGATGTCCACGGTGTAAACAAAATAGAAAAATCAATCTCAGTAAAGGACATCGCATCGGCCTCATTGGTTGTCAGTAACCTCCAAAAGAAAATGAGGCACAATAGCAATAGGAATCCAATTGGCCAATATTTGTGTCTATACATTATCCCTAGCCCGTATCTGTATTATTATGATCTAACAACTGAACTATCCTACAAAAAATGATAGCTTTCGGTAATGATATTTACTTCTCTAGAATACTATATTAGTAAGTGAGAATCATAGGTGTATTCAGTCGGCGGCTTAGCATATGGGCCAATCTGTCTGAGGCTGATTCTTATCACTTTACACATCTTTTACACAAATACAGCAGTTCTATCACAGATTGATAACATTTTTCCTTGAGAATAAGTTCATCGAAGCAAATTTGAATGCCAAATTTTCAAGGAGAAATCAAAATCATGTCAATTTTAAAGCGCACACTAGTTATTATTGTTGTTCTCGCCATTAGTCTAACCGCTGTGAGCGCAAGTTTCGCTCAAGGTCCAGATGGGAATGGGCGTCCGCAACGTGCACCGGGTGAACGAACTCCGGCCCAACTCATTGGCCTCGCGGTTATCCATGAAACGGCTGTCGCCACCGAAACCGATGCCCGTGATGTTATTCAAGCGCGTTTAGAGGGTCAAAGCATCAATGACTATTTGGCGGAACATGGTGTGGATGCCAGTGTTGTCACAACCAATGTCTTAACCATGGTCCAAGAACGGTTGAATCAAGCTGTGGAAAATGAACGGTTAACCCAAGCCGAACTCGATGAAATTATGGCGACGATTGAAACTGAATTGGCGGATGCTATGGCCAGCACTGATCCCATCGAATTCGAAGGTCGGCCTGACCGCGACGGTCAAAACCACCCCATTGCCAATGATATTGTAGAAATGGCTAGCGAAGCCACCGGCTTAGAACCACGCGCAATCCTCGCCGACTTGATGGCGGGTCAAACATTGAGCGAAATTTTAGAAGCGAATGGCGTTGATGTCGCCACCTTCAGTGCGGAATTGACCACCTATTTGACGGACAAGATTACTCAAGCCGTGGCCGATGAAAAAATCCCAGCCGAACGCGCCGCGGAACTTATCAGTAACTTGCCCGATCATATTGACACACTACTCAATCATGAATTTGAAGGCCAACGCGACGGTCGCCGGGGACGTGGCTTGGGGGATAATGACAGCGCCAGTACAGGCGTCCTCGAATAAAATTCAGGTAGCGCGCAACAGAGCATAAACACACACTGGGTAGACGCAAATTCTACCCAGTTTTTTGGTCTCACTTGAACCCCGTTAACCTTATCACGTTGATATGTTGATTCAGCCTAATCAACATATCAACCTATTCGTCAACCTATCTGAATTTTTTGATGTTCAAGCGCTTCAAAATGCAGTCTGCAAAAAGTTGATAAGCGGGCGGATACTCATAGAGATAGAGGGCTGGTTCGATGAGTTCCAGTTCCATGAGGGTTAACACACCCTCTAATTCGACAGCATCCACGCGGACATAGAGCCAATCGTGGGGAATAGCGGCCACCACTTCTTCAGCTTGGCGCATGAGACTCGGCGACGGATTTTCGTAGGTAATGATGCCGCCATATTCTTCTTGCACGCGATAATCGCCTTCTTGCGGAACTTTGCGCAGAGCGTGGGAAAAGTGAACTTGTTCACCATCATTGAAAAACACAAATGACCATTCGCCACTCGTTTGAATTTCAGGAATAAAACTTTGCAACATATAGTCCCGTTGAGGCAACGCTTGATCTAAAAAGGCTTGATCGTTTTCGACGGTCGCAAGGGATATGCGGCGGGTTTGATAAGCACTTGCCGAAATGACAGGTTTTAAGACACCTTCGACCCAACCCCGTGATAAGAGTTCGGTGGATAGGTCAATCGTCGTGCCTTGAGCTAACCAAACCGTGGGCACAATCGTTATATTTTGGGCGGCTAAATCGCGCAGATAGGTTTTTTGCATGTTCCAGCGAATCAGTTGCGTTGGATTCCAGAGAGGCGTCTCTTCATCAACTTGCTGGAGCCATTGTTTGAAATCGGCGGCATGGAGGTGATAATCCCATGTGGAACGAATGATTGCGCCTGCAAAATCCGACCAATAGACGAGCGGGTCGTTCCAAATGGTTGCTTCGACTTCTACCCCAGCTTTAGCCAGAGTATGGGCTAGAACTTGCCCGTCTT